>CANGRU010000263.1 GCA_947456315.1 Beijerinckiaceae bacterium
CCCCTGCCGGAATCGAACCGGCACGCCCGAAAGCTCAAGATTTTAAGTCTTGTATGTCTACCAATTCCATCAAGGGGGCAGGCGGGCTCTTATTTCCATGAAATGCCCCCGATGGGAAGGGCTGGGAGGGCCTTGTCCGCGCCTCTCTTTTCGGTGCATGCTCCCCATAACAAATAAAAATCGGGGAGG
Organism: Beijerinckiaceae bacterium; assembly: GCA_947456315.1. Classification (GTDB taxonomy): domain Bacteria; phylum Pseudomonadota; class Alphaproteobacteria; order Rhizobiales; family Beijerinckiaceae; genus Terripilifer. The sequence continues at coordinate 190 of CANGRU010000263.1, forward strand.
AATGATCATGGGGCTGGGCGCGCGTCTGAAGGGGCTAACCCTTTCTATTCTTGCCGGAACTCTGGCTTTGGCGGGCTCTCACGCGGCATCCGCGCAAGAGGGTTACTTCCGCGGCAAGCGCATCACCATCATGATCAATTATGCCGCCGGTGGCCCCACCGACATCGAGGGCCGTCTCTTTGCCAAACATATCATCAAATATCTCGACCAGCCGGCAAGTCTGATCGCGCAGAATATGGATGGCGCCGGCGGTCTCATCGGCACCAACTGGCTGGGTGAAATTGCGCCGCGCGATGGCACAGCTTTCGGCTATCTCACCGGACAGATTTGGCGCTCGATCAATGATCCCGCGCCGCGTCGTGTTGAATTCAAGAATTATGAATTCGTCGCCTATCAACCGGGCACCACCGTTTATTTCGCGCGCAGCGATATAGCGCCGGGCTTAAAGAAGCCGGAAGATTTCGGGCGTGCTGAAGGTGTCGTCTCGGGCGGTTTGGGCGCGGATAATGCCAAGGATCTCTTGTTGCGTTTGGGCCTCGATATGCTCGGGCTCAAATATAAATATGTGACGAGCTATCGCGGCTCGCAGGCTGCGCGCTTGGCGCTTCAACAAGGCGAGATCAATTATTACGCGGAATCGCCGCCCTCCTATCGCTCGTTGATTGAGCCGACTTTGGTGAAGTCGGGCGAAGTCCTGCCGCTGTTTTATGATCCCGGCTATGACGGCGAAACATTTCGCACGCCCAAGCAAATGGAAGGCGTCAATATGATGGACTTCCGCCAGTTCTACGAAAAGATCAAAGGCGTGCCGCCGTCAGGTCACCTGTGGGATGTCTATCGCACCATTCTGGCCGCCAACGGCGCCATGCAGCGTTTGATTGTGATGCCGCCCGGCGTGCCGAAAGAGGCCAAAGACGCTCTGACCAAAGCGATCAAAGATTTGGAAAAAGACGCTGATTATGCGGCCGATGCGGAAAGGACGCTGGGTTATGTGCCCGATTTCGTCACCGGGGATCAGGTGAATGATCGCGTGCGCAAGCAATTGGCGCTGCCCACTGGTACGCGCGAATTTTTGGCCAATTACGTCAAAAACGCGCCGCGCTGATCTTCATAGAGCCAATCAAAACGCGCCATCACCATATCGGGTGGTAGCGCGCGCATGCCCATGTCGCGCAACAGTGCGGCAGGACCTGCCAGATGATAGATCATGCCCTGTTTGCGTGACGCAGATTGAACGCGCGAAGCCCGCGCGTGGCGCTTGCGTTCATAATCGGCAAGGCCGCGCGTGATGGAGACTTCCTGCCAGCTGCGCGGCATGAAAGCCGCGCCCAAAGCGGCCGCATCTTCGATGGCTTGCGCCGCGCCTTGTGCGAAAAAGGGCGGCATGGGATGGGCCGCATCGCCCAGCAATGTGATGGGTCCCGCGCTCCATCGCTTCAAAGGTTCAGCATCGAGCAGGGGCCAGCGGCGCCAATCGCTCACCGCCTCCAGCAATTTGCGCGCAGATGAATCCCAATCGCGGAAAGCGCGCAGCAATTGTTTGGGATCGCCTTGCGAGACCCAGAAATTCTCATCATCGCCGCGCCATTCATCATCCGTAATTGCTACGATATTGATGAAGGCCCCACCGCGCAGCGGATAATGCACGAGATGTGTTTTCGGTCCCAGCCACAGCGCGGTTTCTTTGGCGCGCGCAAAGGCGGGCGCTTGTTCGGCTGGAAGCAAGGCGCGCCAAGCCACACGGCCCGAATAGCCCGCTTTGATCGCACCAAGTCCGGCCGCGCGACGGATCAGCGAATGGGCGCCATCGGCTCCCACCAGCAGATCGCCAGTTTCCTGCAAATCGCCGCTGTCGCTTGCCATCTGCAAAGTCACGCGGGTTGCATCGAATTCAACACCTGTGACGCGTGCGCCCAGTTCCAGATGAATATTGATGTCTTGCGATACCGCATCGAGCAGGGCTGCTTGCAGATCGGCGCGATGGGCCACCAGCATGGGATGATCCCAGCGTAGCCGCGCTTCGCGCCCCAAAGGCATGGTCATGAGCTGAGAGCCGGTGGCACCCGAACGCACGCGCAGACGCTCTGGTTCTAGAGCTTTGCCTTCGAGCCGATGCAAGACGCCAAGATCTGCCAAAATGCCGGAGGCATTGGGCGGGATTTGAATGCCCGCGCCAACAGGCTCCAGCGCGGGAGCACGTTCAAACACATCAACGAGGAATCCCGCGCGCGACAAAGCCAGCGCCGCACTCAATCCGCCGATGCCAGCGCCTGCAATCAGCGCGCGTCTTTTTTCGTGGGGGTTTCGTGCCACCTGAGGCCCTTGCGGGGATCAGGCCGCGGCCTGATCCTGTTTCCACTCGCAAGTGGCTGGATCGGCATGGCCGTGGAGCGAGGGCTCGTATTTAAACAGGGTCGAGCAATAGGGGCAGACCGCTTCCGTATCGTCGCCCATGTCGATGAAAATATGCGGATGATCGAAGGGCGGCAGCGCGCCGATGCACATGAATTCCTTCGCGCCCACACGCACGAGCGGGACACCCGGCTGGTTATGGAAATGGGGCGTGGAATGTTCAGCCATGGCTTCTTATCCGTGAGATCAAGGTTTGTTCAATTGGTGCGCACCATAAGCGAGGGCGGGCGGCTTGGGTAGGGTCAAAAAGACTTAACCCAAGGGCGTCTAGGGTGGTGGACGAACTGGCTTCACAAGGGGCGGGGGCTTTCGCTATGGTCCCGGCCCGTTCCTATGGGATCACCCAGATGCATTTTTTCAATTCTGACGGGCTGCAGATCGCCTATATCGATCATGCCCCGACAGGCCCTGATATTGATGAGCCGATCCTGCTGATCCATGGCTTTGGCTCCAACCATGCCGTGAATTGGGTCAATACGCTCTGGGTGAAGTTTTTGGCCCATTCGGGCCGCCGCGTGATTGCGCTCGACAATCGTGGCCATGGCGCGAGCCAAAAAGTCTATGATCCGGCCATGTATCACACAGCCACGATGGCTGAGGATGCACGCCGCCTGATCGAACATTTGAAGCTCCAGCGCGTCGATGTGATGGGCTATTCCATGGGGGCGCGCATCACCGCCTTTCTGGCGCTCAACCACCGCGAATATGTCCGCTCGGCCACTCTCGGTGGGATTGGCCATCATCTGGTCAATGGCCTTGGCCTGCCGATGGGCATGGCGGATGCGATGGAAGCCCCCTCGCTGGATGGGCTCACCGACCCGATGCAGCGGATGTTCCGCGCCTTTGCCGA
>CANGRU010000264.1 GCA_947456315.1 Beijerinckiaceae bacterium
GGATTGTGAAGATGCGGAATGCCCGATTTATCAAGACCGTCACGCAAACGGCGCACACGATCCTGATGACGCTGACGCTCGACGCCGGATGTCTTGAGATGTTTCACGGAAGCGCAAGCACCTGCGGCCAAGGCCGGGGGAATGGCGGTCGTGAAAATAAAACCGGACGAGAAGGAACGCACATAATCGCACAGCGCGGCTGAGGCAGCGATATAGCCACCCATCACGCCGTAAGCCTTGGCGAGTGTGCCTTCGATCACAGTCAAGCGATGTGACAGACCATCACGATCAGCAATGCCACCACCTTGCGGGCCATACATGCCAACGGCATGCACCTCATCCAGATAGGTCATGGCATTATATTGATCAGCCACATCGCAAAGATCGGAGATCGGCGCAATGTCGCCATCCATCGAATAGACGCTCTCGAACATGACAAGCTTGGGGCGCGCCGGATCAAGATCTGCCAGCTTGCGTTCCAGATCACGCGGATCATTATGTTTGAAAATGCGCTTTTCACAGCGCGCATGGCGCACGCCTTCGATCATGGAGGCATGGTTGCCTTCATCCGAAATGACGACGCAATCCGGCATGCCGGCAGCCAGCGTGCCAAGGCTCGCCCAATTCGACACATAGCCTGATGTGAACAGCAAAGCCGCTTCCTTGCCGTGCAAATGAGCGAGCTCTTGCTCAAGCATCACATGCTGGTGGGTCGTGCCCGAAATATTGCGCGTGCCGCCTGCCCCTGCACCTGCGGCATCTATGGCGCCGTGCATGGCGTTGAGGACCGCCGGATGCTGGCCCATGCCCAGATAATCATTCGAGCACCAGACCGTGACGGGCTTTTTGCCATCCGGCCCATGCCAGGCCGCCTTCGGGAAGGAGCCAGCGACGCGTTCGAGATCGGCGAAGACACGGTAGCGGCCTTCGCGGCGAAGCTTGTCGATCTCGGAGGAGAAGAAAGCGTCATAATTCATTAGAGGCTCCCATTGATACGCAGGTCGGGAAAAGATTTTTGCTGCGGCAGCTCATGGGATTTGAAACCCCATTTCCACAATTTCTCTGAAGGCAGCGGCAGCACGAGAAACCAATGCTCAAGAATAGCGAGACCCATCAGCACAGACAGAAGTGTGAAGCGGATCGCGACACCCTCATCTGCACTGTTCATCGCCCGCTCCACCATGAGCGCAAGGGCGACAGTCGCCAGTGTAACCAATAGCGGGAAGAAGGAGTTCATCGCGCTGTTGCGGAAAGCCGAGCCGATGTAGCGCAATTGCTCAGGCAAAAAAGCAATGGGTGCATGCGGCACGCCCAGATAAATATTGATCTTGGCCGACAGGCGCATCATCCACAAAAGCGCATAGGTCTCGAGACCAAGCGCATTGGTGCCACCCCAAGTGGCGGCTGCTACAGCGGCAAAGCCAACCAGCACGGCAGCTTCATGCCAGAGGATCATTTCACACGCACCAACGAGGCGAGCGAAACCAGATGTCTCCGGCAGAAGTGCCTTGCGGCGCGGGCCGGTGATCATCCCCATCAGGAAAGTGATTTCATTGAGTGCCCAGACAGCGAGCGCGCCGGTGAAGGCGTGATAGGCCCCCACAGACGTGACATCGTCACGCGCACCATGCAGAGCGACGAGCCCTGCGGCCGCCAACACGCTCATGCCCAAAATTGTCACTGGGAAAGTCTGCCGGGGCAATCCGTCCAGATAGAGGATCGCCCCGGTGGAGAACCACCAGATGAACAGGGCATAGAGAATGGCGAGGCCGCAGGCGAGCATGGGTGTCCTTACCAGACCGGCTGCAAAGTGACTTGCTTGGGCAATTCATTCTGGCGCACTGGCGTCAGGAACAAGCGGCCAAAAGTCAGTGCACCTTGCACCGAGAGAAGCTTGCACTTGAAGAAGCCGGTGATGCCGCCCTCTGCGCGCGCTGCCTGTGTCGCTTCATTGATTTGACGCAGACGTTCAAAGCCCGCCCAGATCGCTTCATTGTCGAGATCAATGGTGAGCGGAAACACCTGCTTGGTGATCTCCGAGCACAGATGAATGACTTTGCGATCATAGGTCGCCGGATCAAGCCCGAGCGCCTGATAGAAATCAGAGCGCATGTGATCGCGCACATACATGGTCGCGAAAACAGCAAGCAGGAAGAAGCGAATCCAGAGCTTGTTGCGCCCTTCCAGCAGCTTCGGATTGGCGCGCATCACCAGTGCGAAGGCTTCGCCATGGCGGAACTCGTCATTGCACCATTGTTCGAACCATTTGAAGATCGGATGAAAGCGCTTTTCAGGATGGCGCTCGAAATGGCGATAGATCGTGATGTAGCGCGCATAGCCGATCTTCTCCGACAGATAGGTCGCATAGAAGATGAACTTCGGCTGGAAGTAGGTGTATTTTTTGGCGCGCGCCAGAAAGCCCAGATCGATGCCGATGTTGAAATCCTTCAACACCTCATTGATGAAACCGGCGTGACGCGATTCATCCCGCGCCATGAAAGCGAAGAGATCACGAATTTCAGGATTGGTGATCCGCTTCTTAATTTCTGCGTAGAGTACACAACCGGAGAATTCAGCGGTGAGTGACGAGACCAGAAAATCGACAAAATCCTTGCGCAGCCCTTCGGGCAGCTCGGACATGTCCATTTTGAATTCATCGGTACGTTGAAAATGGCCTTTGTTCAGGTCCGCCCTGAGATCAGCCATCATCGCGTCCCATTCGGGACGAACGGAAGAAATGTCGAGGCGATCCATCGCTTCGCAATCGGTTGTATAGAAACGCGGGCTGAGGATTGTTTCCTCCAGCGCGGTTTTGACGGAGACATTGGCTCCGCCGCCCTCCATCGGAATCATGCTGCGCTCCCTGCGGAAAAACCAATTTCATAAAGTTCGGTCAATTCGAGATAGGACAAGACACGCGTGGCTGCACGTGTGAAGGGCCCTGCGTGAATAATCGTGGCGGTGCAGTTGAATGTTCCCTGCTCACCAAAACCAATGCGTGTGGGCGCACCATGCACAATCACTTTGTCGCCCGGACCCGGATCCATACCCTCCAGCACCACATAGGCTTTCAGGCTGTCTGGGGTCTGCGCGATCTCGACCGTGCAGGGAATATTTTTTGTCTTGCGTGTTCCAATCATGCCAATCACGGGATCGCCCTCCCTTGTTTGAGCAAATCTGCAAACAGGCCGGCATTGCTCGGCCCGAAGCTCTCCAATTCAACCACCCGTCCCGTTAGGGGATCTGCGATGGTCAACCGTCCGTCTGCGTGACGCGCGAGCAAAAAACTCTCCTGCGTGCCACTTTCATGCGCACGGCGATCACGGGCAAAACCCCGCATCACGCCGCGCAGAAACCCACCCTCGCCTGCCGCGTAATTTGCCACAATGCGACCTTCGTTCGTCTCCACCCGGACACCACCGGCCGGATTGTCGAGAAA
>CANGRU010000265.1 GCA_947456315.1 Beijerinckiaceae bacterium
AATCCAGCGCCTCGCTGCGATAGTCGCGGATGGCTGGGTCGAGTGTCCACATTTTACGCAAAGCGGCATTGCGCAGAAACTCGGGCACACCCTTTTTGAAAAACAATGTGAGGTCGGTCTGCGGCGTCATGTCTTCGAGCTTGGGCAGCAGCGAGAGATCGAAATCCTCTTCCTCCGTCTCGGTCACCTGCGTGTCTGGCACAGGCGCGAGCGCTTTGGCCTCGCTGTCGCGCGCAGCTTCACGCTTGCGCTGCGACCAGCGCGCCAGAAAATTGCGCTCTTCCTCAGACGTCATGAACGCCCCTGTTCAGGCTTGCGACCAAAGCCGCGCTCCCCGCGCTCACTGCGATCACGCTTGCGCTTTTCAAACACACGCTCAACATGAAACGCATCGGTGAAAGCTGCGATCCATGCTGCCAGATGATCCGGCATCGGGATGGAACCGACAAGTTCAAACCCGGCTTCAAACCAGGCTTCGCCTTCGGTCGGGTCTGCCGTCACGCGCACCAGTGTTGGGGCATCATTTTCAAGACGCGCCGCAATCCACAGACGAGCTGAGCCTTCAAACATATTGTCGAGATAATTGGTCGTGTCCGAGGCAAAGAGTTCGATGGATGTCATACCCGCATAAACCAGCGCCCGCGTGCCATCATCCGAAATCACCGTGCCGGGAAGCGTATCAGGCGCAGGAAACAAAACACTCTCCGGCGACCAGACATGATCGGCCCACGCATGATCCACTTTGCGCCGAGACAAGACAACGCCCAGCTCGCGCGTGATCTCTTGCTCAAACGCACTCATGACGTTTTGCTCTCGAGCAAGGGCAGGCCCGCAATCAGGTTCTGGGGTTTCATGCGCCAGATTTTGTCCCCATCCATTGCACCAATCAGATAGATCGGCGCGCCGCGCAGATCAGCGCGCACGCGCGCCTCATCCTTGATCACCATGCGCATCAGCGTCACCACGCGCTCGGAAAAGCCCGCGCCCAAGGTCGCGCCCTTCCACAGCATATTGCCGATCTTGGTGCCCTCGCTATCAAGCCCGACAAACCAGCGCCAATCCTTGTCCTCAATCGCCGCCAGCGGCTCGACGCTGACATCAAGATCAAGCAGATGCTTGACCCAGCGCTCGATCACCCGCGCCAAAGCCTCGCGCGCGGACTTGCTGGCGCCAATATTCATGATCATCGTATGCGCGTCCGAGCGTGACCAATAGGTCCAAGCGTTCTCGTCATCCATAATGTCGAGATTGCCAAATTCCGGCACAGGATCCAGCAGCGCGGTGAGCGGCGTCAGATGCGCATTGTCTTTCAACTGCTGCTGAACCTCGACGACTTCCGCATCGGCCAGCAACAAAGCCCCCTCATGCACCGTTGCCTTTTGCGCACGGAAGAACAGCTCGGCAGCGCGCAACTGAAAGGGATCATCACATTCATCGAGCGCATTGCGCAAAATGAGATGCACGAGCTGCGACAGAAAAATCGGTGGCACGCCGTCTGCGCCGTTGCGCGCAAAATCGAGATAAGCCGCTTCAAGAGAGGGCGCTTTTGCAATGCGGTCCCGAAAGCCCAGCATGAATTGCCAGTTTTCGCGCCCATCCGGATCAGCGATGGAGCCAATCTCAGCGGCACTGACAATGCGGAACGGATCAGCCATCAGGCTCGCATGCAAGGCGCGCTCATGGTCGCATGCATCATCAGGCGGCAAAAGCTCGGGGCGCGCCAGATAGGCCATCATCCATTCGGGCGTAGCGACCAGCCCGCCATGGTCGGCACGACGCACCAGATGATGACCCGATGAAACCCAGAATTCTCTCATGGTGCTTTGTCTTTCATCAGACCCATCAGGTCGACATGTTCTTCCACATCACCTTCGCTCTCGACAAAGGTGAAGGCGCGCGCTTGCGCATGCAAAGTGTCAGCGCCCTTGTCCCGCGCGCGCTGGTGCAGAGTGCGGAACCGCTCGCGAATCTCGCCATCCTCAAGCCCACGCTGCACAGCCAGCACCGTGCCTTCGGGATGATCGCAGATGGAGGCCGCAAAAGCGATCTCGTCTTCCGCCGCCGCGCGCGCATCCACCAGCGAGGGCGCGCCCATTTTCTCGAAGATGAAACGCGCAAGGCTATCGACCGCAGCGGCGCGCTCCTCTTGCGTGACAGGCGTCACCACCACCAGCGTCGACCAGCCGAAACTGGACAAGCCCAAAAAGCCAGCGCGCAAAGCAGCGCGCTCTTTGGGGGATAGGCCCTCCAGATCGCAATCGAAAAACAGGAACGAGCCCGACACGGCCCATTCGCCCGCCTCAGCAGCTTGGGCAAAGACGAATGTGTCTGACGGATCAAGCCGCAATGTGCGGGGCAGTTTCATCACAGCGCCACCTGAAACTTCGGTGCGCCATTATCCGCATCATACCAGACTTGCGCCTGCAAGGCAGGCAGAAAGGCCGTGCGCTCGGCCGCGCCCTGATCAAGCGGCGCATGGACCAGCAAATCGCCATTGCCATCAATAGCGCGGCGCTCGCCGGCTTTCTTGGCGGGCATGCGTGCAAAATAATCCTGCGCAACAGCTTTGAAGCCGCGCTCTTTCCAGCGATCAAATTGCACCATCAAATGACGCGCATAAGAGCCGATCAGCATGTCGGTATCGATCAGCTCGAAACCTTCCGACATAAGCGAAACGGCGCCGGGTACCATGCCGGTATCAACATGCGCCAGATCAGCCGCCCGCAGAATGATCCCCGTCACCAGCCAATCGGGAATGGCATCTTCCGCACAATCCTTGGGCCATGCGAGGCGCGCGCCACCAATCAAACCGCCATCAAAGAGAATGGAATCAGGCCAGCCGAACTCCACCATACGCTCGGGCGGGCAATGGGCGGCAATGGCATCGGCCATAGCCACCATCGAGGCATAATGCGCGCGGCGCGCCGAGACGAGCGGCTCGTCCGGCTCCAGCACAAGGGCAAATTCGACAAGATCATAGCGGCGCACATGAACAAGCGTGCCAGCCCCCGCCTCGGCCGCAATGGTCTGCGCATGGGCAAAAGCATCGCCATGCTCACGCAAAGCAACAGCGCTATAGCCGGGCGGCAGATCAAGGGCGGGCGTGTCGACGGGCATGGGGCCTCTCATGGCGGTCTGCAGGAGATAGTCTTGAAAGGCGCCCCGTCAAGCAACAGAGCCGTCATTGCGAGGAGCGACGCGACGAAGCAATCCAGCGGCCGAAGCGCTGCGTCTGGATTGCTTCGCTCCGCTCGCAATGACGCCAGACACGCATGCCCGCCTGATTGGACCATAACCTTATAGGACCATAGTCCTAAAGTCAAGACTTCACGGAAAAATTCCCGAAACCCCACCCCTTCCCCATGTCAAAGGGCTCAGGCAGGGTCTATCTAGCGGGAGATGGCCCTTTCCGGCCCCGGAGTTGACCTGAAT
>CANGRU010000266.1 GCA_947456315.1 Beijerinckiaceae bacterium
CAAAGCAGCCAAGCCTGAAGTCAAGGACGCGACCAAAACCGCGACCAAGGCAGCCGCACCGGCCAAGCCTGTAAAAACGGAAGATAAGCCCAAGATGGAAGCCCCAACGAAGAGCGCGGAAAAGGCCTCTTCGAAAAAGAAAACAGACGCACCGGCTCCCGAAGTCGCGGCAAAAGAAGAGAGCAAGCCCGCGCCGAAGGCCAAGGCTGCTCCCAAGGCCAAGGCTCCTTCCAAGTCGAAGGCTGCTGCCAAAGCTGCACCTGAACCGGTTGCGCGTTTGTCGCCATTGCGTCTTGCCGTTGGTTCTTCGGCTGGCCCCTCGGTCATTCCGCCTTACGTGAAAGAGGAAGTGGTGCGCTCCGCCTATGGGCGTCCTGCATCTGCCGCCGCTATGGCGAAAGCGGCAGAAAAGCCTGTTGCCAAGCCCGGCTCCAACCGTTCCGGCTTCAAGCAGAGCGAATATATCGTCTATCCGGCGCATGGCGTTGGCCAGATCGTCGCGATTGAAGAGCAGGAAGTGGCTGGCTTCAAACTCGAATTGTTCGTCATCAATTTCATGAAGGACAAGATGACGCTGAAAGTGCCGCTGCCTAAGGTTTTGGCTGGCGCGATCCGCAAGCTCGCTGATGCGCAGACTGTGCAGAAAGCGCTCGACACACTGACAGGCCGCGCGCGCATCAAGCGCACCATGTGGTCGCGTCGTGCGCAGGAATATGAAGCCAAGATCAATTCCGGCGATCTGCAGGCTATCGCAGAAGTCGTGCGCGATCTCTATCGCTCCGATGCGCAGCCCGAGCAATCCTATTCCGAGCGCCAGCTGTATGAAGCAGCGCTTGACCGGATGGCGCGCGAAATCGCAGCCGTGCAGAAATTGACGGATATGGAATCGCTCAAGCTGATCGATTCGCAATTGCAAAAGGGTCCGCGTCGTGGCGCCAAGGTCGATGTTGAAGTCGATGCGGCGGATGAAGGCGATCTGGATCCCGATGACACGGATGGCAATGGCGGTGTCGAAGAAGCTGCCTGAGAAACAAGAAAGCCCGGCATTGCCGGGCTTTTTTATTATTATGGGTTGGGCAGAGGTTACTCAGCCATTGACCACTTCTTCGGGGTGGCGCTCCATCATCACGCGGCGCAATTTTTCAAGCGCGCGGTTTTCAATCTGGCGCACGCGTTCTTTCGAGATGCCAAGACGTGCGCCAAGCGCTTCAAGCGTTGCGCTTTCATCGGCCAGGCGGCGCTCGCGCACAATGCGCAATTCGCGTTCCGACAAAACGCCCATAGCCTCCCGCAACCAATCACTGCGGCGATTAGCATCAATGCTTTCGGTCACAGCCTCATCAGGGAGCGGGTGATCATCGACCAGAAAATCCATCTGTTCGGACATCGAGCCATTGTCGCTTTGGCCCATTGGCGCATTGAGCGACATGTCTGCGCCCGACAGGCGTGCATTCATCATCTCGACATCGGACTGCGACACGCCGATGGCTTGCGCAATGGTTGCGAAAATGCGGGTCTGGTCGCCCGAGCGATTGTCGCTCGACAATTTCGCACGCAACCGGCGCAGATTGAAAAACAGCGCTTTTTGCGCCGAGGAGGTGCCGCCGCGCACAATCGACCAATTGCGCAGAATGTAATCCTGCATGGAGGCGCGGATCCACCAGGTCGCATAGGTCGAGAACCGCACTTCACGCTCGGGGTCAAAGCGGGCAGCGGCTTCGAGCAGGCCGATATGACCTTCCTGGACGAGATCGGCAGCCGGCAAACCGTAATGACGGAAGCGTGACGCCAGCGCGATCACAAGGCGCATGTGGGCATGCGCCAGCTGGTGCATAGCCTGTTCATCGCGCTGGTCTTTCCAGCGCACAGCGAGCTCGTGTTCCTGGTCGCGTTCAAGATAAGGCGCCGCCATGGCTACCTTCACGAAGTGCCGCCGGACACCCTCTAATTGCGCCATCGTCAACTCCTGCTAACGTCATGGAAGTTACGCGATAGACCGCGACCCGGATCAACCGGGCCGATCTCTCTTCAACACGAGCCCCTCAGGAAGGATGCGACCATGAAACAGCCCGTCAACCAGCCCTTGATCGAGCTTTATGACGAATATACGCACCGCCCGCTGGACCGCCGTGTCTTTCTGGAACGGCTTGTGGCGCTGGCTGGTTCCACTGCTGCAGCGCAAGCTTTTCTGGCGGTGATCGAACCCAATTATGCGCGCGCGGCTGTGGTGGCGCCCGATGACCCGCGTCTGGGCAGCACGCCCTATACAGCCTCGCCCGAGTTGAAGGGCACGCTGGTCTATCCCAAAGCCAAAGGTCCGGAGATCAAAGACAATCTCGTCATCGTGATTCATGAGAACCGCGGCCTCAATCCGCATATCGAAGATGTGGCACGGCGCGCGGCGCTGGAGGGTTTTCACGCTTTCGCACCCGACTTTCTGACGCCTGATGGCGGCACGCCCAAGGATGAAGATCTGGCACGCGACATGTTTGCCAAAATTGACATGGCGCGTGTGGTGCGCTCGGCAGCTGATGTGATTGCAGCATTCAAACAGAAAAATCCGCGCATGAAGATCGGCGCGGTTGGTTTTTGCTGGGGCGGCGGGTCCGTCAATTCCATTGCCACAGCAGCGCCCGGACTTGATGCCGGTGTTGCCTTCTATGGTGTTGCACCCAAGCTTGAGGATGTGCCCAGGATCAAAGCGTCCATGATGTTGCATTACGGCGCGCTCGATGCGCGCGTGAATGCCACCAAAGAGCCGTTTGAAAATGCGATGAAAGCGGCGGGCGTGACCTACCAGAGCTTCATGTATGAAGGCGCCAATCACGCCTTCCACAATGACACGTCGCCCGAGCGCTATGTCGAGGCAGCGGCCAAGCTGGCCTGGCAACGCAGCATGGATTTGTTCAAGCAGAAACTGGTCTGATCACTCGACGACGATTTTGTAACGCTCATCGGGCCGGAGTGCTGCGCCGCTCTCAAGCCCGTTGAGTAACAAAAACTGCTCAAGCTGCTGTTCACTCACGGCCATGCGGCGAGACAGGCTTGCTGCATTTTCGCCTTGGGTGGCCGAGACAATTTTCAAGCGCAAGGGGCGCGTGCGCTGGGCTTCATCGCCGTCCAGTTTGCGGAAGCTTTCGATCGAGTCCATGAAGCGCGCATCGATATTTGCAGACAGATTACGCGTGGCAAAGATCAGGCGGTAGACCTCGCCATTGAAGCGGATGACGGCAACCCGAAATTGCCAGTCCCCGCCGCGCGCCACACCAATAGCTGCCGGTATGCCATTGACTGAGACATTGCGCACAGAGGCTGCATCGAGTCCGTCCATCCAGCCCGAAGCCAGATAGGTGCCCAGATCCTGCGAAGAGGAGACGTTTACACTATCAAGGCGCAAAGCCTGTGAGCCGCCGCCTGC
>CANGRU010000267.1 GCA_947456315.1 Beijerinckiaceae bacterium
CAGCATCACCAGACGATCAAAACCCAGAGCGATCCCGCTCGCCTCCGGCATATGCGCGAGGGCGTCGAGAAAATCCTCATCAATCGGATAGGTCTCGCCATAAATGCGCTGGCGCTCGGCCATGGCCTGTTCGAAACGCTGGCGCTGTTCTTGTGCGTCCGTCAGCTCGCCAAATGCATTGGCGAGTTCAACGCCGCAAGCATAAAGCTCGAAGCGCTCCGCAAAGCGCGGATCGGCTGGCGAGCGCCGCGCAAGAGTCGCTTCCGAAGCCGGATATAAATCCAGCACTGTGGGCCGACCCATGCCAAGCTTGGGTTCAATGCGGTCTGACAAAACTTTTGAAAACAAATCCGACCATGTGTCGTCTTCGGCGACGCGCAGACCAAGGCGCGACACATCGCTGGCAAGTTTTGCGCGATCATCAAGACAGGCTGCCAAATCGATCTGCGCATATCTGGCGAAGGCTTCACATAAAGTCAGGCGCTCGGGTTCGGCAAAGGGGTCGCAGCTGTGCCCCCGAAACGACAAAAGCGTCACACCTGCCGTGCGCGCAGCAAGGCCCAGAATGGCGCGGCAATCTTCAACCAGCGCGCCATAAGGCGCGCCTGCGCGATACCATTCGAGCATGGTGAATTCGGGATGATGCAGCGGCCCGCGCTCGCCATTGCGCCAGACGGGACCGAAGGCATAGAGGCGCGGCTCGCCAGCAGCCAGCAACTTCTTGCAGGCAAATTCGGGGGACGAGTGCAGGTAAAACCGCTGGCCGCGCCCGTCAGGGGTGACAAAATCCGTGGCAAAGCCGCCGATATGGGCCTCATTGCCGGGGCTCAGCTGGAGAGCCGCCGGCTCCACCTCGACAAAGCCATGCGCCTCGAAAAACCCCCGCAGAGCCACGCGGATCCGCGCCCGCGCCAACAGGCGGGGGCGGCGGTCCTGATGGACGCCACGATCCCACCAGGGGGAGGGTTTGGCCGGGGCTGGCGTGGTCATGGACAGAAATCGATCCTCTCAAGGGGCTAGCGCTGGCTGGCAGGATCGCTATACATGCCCCGCAACAGCCCCGGCAGATGCATATGCTGCCGCAGCCCGCCCATCAACTTTTGAGGAAGCCTTCCCGTGAAAGTCATCGCCAGTTCGATCCGCAAGGGTAACATCATCGAGCGCGAGGACGGACAGCTCTATGTCGTTCTCACCGCTGAAAGCTTCCATCCCGGCAAAGGCACGCCCACGACCCAGATCGACATGCGTCGCCTGTCGGACGGCGTGAAGACCACGGATCGCTACAAGACGACCGAGCAGGTCGAGCGCGCCTTCGTCGAAGATCGCGATTTCTCCTTCCTGTATCAGGATGGCGAAGGCTTCCACTTCATGAACGACGAGAGCTTCGAACAGCTGCAAGTGTCAGACGACATTCTCGGCGATCAGGCCCAGTGGTTGCAGGAAGGCATGAAAGTCATCCTGTCGATGTTCAACGGCGTTCCGGTCGGCATCCAGCTGCCAGCCCGTGTCACGGTCGAAATCACCGAGACCGAGCCGGTTGTGAAAGGCCAGACAGCCTCTTCGTCCTACAAGCCTGCCAAGCTCGCCACCGGCGCGCGCGTCATGGTGCCACCTCATGTGGCGGCTGGCACACGCATCGTCGTGCTGACCGAAGACGGCACTTATGTGGAACGCGCAAAAGACTAAGACCAGCGCCACATCTGTTGATTTTGAAACGCCGCCTTTTGGGCGGCGTTTTCTTTTGCGCGGATTTGCTTGCGGCAAAGGCTCGAGCGTAAACTTGCGCCCATGAGCAGGTTTTCTGGAAAGACTGGCGTCCCGGAAGGGATTCGAACCCCTGACCTACGGTTTAGGAAACCGTTGCTCTATCCTGCTGAGCTACCGGGACGCAGCGCGTTGCACTATTCGCGCAAAGCCCTTTCCCGTTCAAGAGCGATCTGCCTGTTGGGGCTGCTGATCTGGGCAAGTCCCGTCACCGCGCAAAGCCCGGCACCGGCCTGTGCTGAAGCCAGCGCACCCGCGGGAGGCGCGATACTCATCCGCGATCGTCTCGAGATCGAGCTTGCAGATGGGCGCCTCCTCAAGCTCGCCCATATTGCCCCCTTTGAAGCGAGCCCACGCGGTGTGGCACGCCGCCAAAACGCCAAAGCCGCCCTTGAGAGCTGGCTTGGCAGCGGTGATGTCCTGTTGCCCCCTCGCCTGCCTCTGGCCGACCGTTGGGGTCGCATCGAAACATTTGCCGCGACCAGCCGGGGCGAGAATATCGCCCTCAAACTGGTCACGCTGGGCCTCGCCCGCGTTGGTCCCACCCAATCCGATGCATGCTTCAGCGCGCTTCTGGAAGCCGAAGACAGAGCCCGCAAAGCAAAGCTTGGTCTGTGGGCTGATTCCTATTATTCCGTCCTCGCAGCTGACCAGCTTGCGGCGCTGTCGGCCCATACGGGGGAATATGTGATCGCCGAAGGGCGGGTGCAGCGGATCGGACAAACCGCCACGCGCTATTATCTCGACCTTGGGCCAGCCCGCAGTGGTAACCTGAGTGTCACTTTTGCACGGCACGATGCCAAAAGTTTTGCTGCGGGCGGCATCGTGCCTGAAAAGCTCACTGGCCAGATGATCCGCGTGCGGGGCGTGATCGAACACCGACCGGGGCCGCTGATCGAGCTTTTCACACCTGCGGCCATTGAGATGATCGGACTGAAATTGTGAGTGCGGTGACAAAGAGAAAGGGAATGCTGCGCGACACGCCATTGGGCGTCAGTCTTGCGCTCGCCCTTTTTCTGTCAGGCTGCGCCGCACTTGATCCGGGTGGTCGTCGCGCGGATTTGCCTGCTGTCCCAACCGCCGCACCGCGCACGACCGGCATCGACACGCCCCAAGCCTCCGAACACAAAAGGCTCGTCGCTTTGTTTGGCGGTGAATACCGTTTTCCGGCGGCCGAGATTTATCTCAACGGCATTTTGGTGCGCCTTGCCCAGACAAGCGAGACACCATCGGAAGCCTATCGCGTGACCATTCTCAACACGCCGATGGTCAATGCTTTCGCCCTGCCCTCCGGCAATCTCTATCTGACGCGCGGCTTGCTGGCGCTGGCCAATGATTCCTCCGAGATCGCCGCGGTGATGGCGCATGAGATTTCGCATGTGACCGCACGCCATGCGAGCGCGCGTGCGGAATTGGAAAAAAATGCGCAGGTCATTTCCAAAGCGGCCTCGCTGATCCAGGGCCGCCAGAAGAGTGATGAAGTGAAAGCCTCGGGCCGACTGTCGCTGGCCAGCTTCTCGCGCCAGCAGGAATTGGAAGCCGACCAGATCGGCGTGCGCGCGATTGCGCGGGCTGGCTATGATCCTTATGGCGCTGCGCGCTTCCTGACCTCGCTGGGTCGCGCCTCCAGCCTGCGCGCCTCGCTGTTCG
>CANGRU010000268.1 GCA_947456315.1 Beijerinckiaceae bacterium
ACCGCCATTGATGTGGGCGCACGCACCCTCTCCTTCGATGCCGAGGGCAAGATTGTCCGCATTGAAGAAGCGGCCCGCCGCTTTGCTGCCGAAGTCGGCTTGACCCTCGAAATGGGAACCAAGCCGGACGAAGCCAAACTCGACGCCATGATCGACCGTATGGCCGAGCGCCTGATGGAATGTATCAGCGCCCAAAAGCTCTCGAGCGAAACCGCCTCGCTGCTGCGCGTCGATGCATTGAAGAACGAGCGCAAGCCTGATGCGGTCACTTTCTCGGGCGGCGTTTCGGAATATGTCTACAACCGCCAGAAAGCGGGCTTTGGTGATCTGGGTCCCAAACTCGCTGCCGCGATCTTGAAGCGCGTCACCGCTTGGGGTCCGCGCCTCGAGCGTCCGGATGAAGGCATCCGCGCGACTGTGGTTGGCGCCTCGCAATATACAATTCAGGTGTCGGGCTCGACGATTTTCGTCAATCCGCTCGATGTGCTGCCTGTGCGAAATGTGCCTGTCATTACGCCGGATCTGCCGCTTGAAGACGAAGATCTCGATGTGGATGCCATTGCAACTGCCATTCAGGCGGCGCTCCGCCGTCTTGATCTGCATGAAGGCGAACAAGCCGTTGCCATGTGCTACCGCTGGGGTGGCTCGGCCACTTTCCGCCGCCTTGATGATTTCGTGAAGGGTGTGCGCAAAGGCCTGTCCGTTCATCTGGGCAAAGGCTTCCCGCTCGTGCTTGTGGGTGATGGCGACATCGGCGGTCTGGTTGGCATTCACTGCCTCGAAGAGCAGAAGATGACCAATCCGATTGTGTCGATCGACGGCATCAATCTGAAAGAGTTCGACTTCATCGACATCGGCGCCATGCTGGAAACATCGGGCGCTGTGCCGGTCGTCATCAAGTCGCTGGTCTTCCCGACATCAACCGCGCTTGGCCGCGTGGAGAGTGCGAAAGTCTGATCATGGCCGAGGGTTTCTATCCACCGATTGACCCCTATGCCATCGGTGGGCTGGAAACCGGCGATGGACACACGCTCTATTGGGAGGCGTGCGGCAATCCCGAGGGAAAGCCCGCGCTCTTCCTGCATGGCGGGCCCGGTGGCGGATGTTCAACCGACAACCGCCGCCTGTTTGACCCCGCGCGCTACCGCATCATCCTCTTCGACCAGCGCGGCGCGGGACGCTCAAAGCCTTTGGGCGGGCTTGAGAACAACACCACACCCCATCTGATTGCCGATATCGAACATTTGCGCATGCATCTGGGCATCGAGGCTTTCACCTGCGTGCTCGGCGGCTCATGGGGCGCCACATTGGCGCTGAGCTATGCGCAGGCTCATCCACAACGTCTGAAAAGCCTTGTGCTGCGCGGGGTTTTCACCGCGCGCCAACGCGAGATCGACTGGCTTTATGGCGATGGCGCGCGCCATCTTTTTCCCGAAGCCCACGAGCTGTTTGAAAATTACATTCCGGAAGCCGAACGCAGTGACCTGATCGGCGCCTACCACAAACGCCTCACCTGCGGTGATGAAGCAACCGAACAGGCTGCCGCGGCGCAATGGTGCGCTTTTGAAGGCAAGTTGCTGACTCTCATGCCGCGCATGGCGGCAAACGCCGCTGCCTCTGCTTATGCGAGTCCGCAAACACGCGCACTCGCGCGCATTGAAGCGCATTATTTTGTGCACCGGTCTTTCATGGAAGAAGGCCAGATTCTGGCGCGCATCGGCACGATTGCGCATCTGCCGGGTGTGATCGTGCAAGGCCGCTATGACAGCGTGACGCCACCTGTCACAGCTTATGAAGTGCATCGCAGCTGGATCAGATCCGAGCTTGTGATCGTGCCCGATGCCGGACATGCAACGGTGGAGACCGGCATCCAGCGCGCACTTGTCGCAGCGACGGATAGATTTGCTCTTTAGCCGTTCGTCCTTGCGAGGAGCAAAGCGACGAAGCAATGACGCGTGAAACTTAGCGCCCGTTCCGCCAAGGCACGACGAGACGTTCGATCTCTGTCACGATCTGCGAGAACAAAATGCCGAGCACCGCGATTACGATCAGGCCGACATACATGGTCTCGACGGAGAGAATCTCCCACGCATTCCACATCATGAAGCCAAGGCCGCTTTTGGCGCCGACCATTTCGGCAATCGAGATCAGCACCAGACCCATGCCGATGCCAAGCTTCACACCGGTCAGAATGAGCGGCATGGCACCGGGCAGCGCCACCGTGCGAAACACCTGCCATCGGCTTGCGCCGAAATTCTTCGACACATCGAAATAGATTTTCTGGATCTCCAGCACACCCGCCATGGCGTTGATGACAATGGGGAAGAAAATGCCAATGCCGACCATGACGATTTTCGAACTCTCACCGAGGCCGAAAATCAACAAAACCAGCGGCAGAATGGCACTTTTGGGAACCGGATAGGTGGCCGACACCAAAGGCTCGACCAGCATGCGCAACGGGCGACTGAGCCCCATGGCCACGCCCAGCACCAGCGCTGGCACGCCACCAAACAGAAAGCCCCAGAACAAACGCTGCATGGAAGCCCAGAAATGCTTCCACAGCAATCCGTTCTCCACCATCACCAGCAACTGCGTAAAAATCTTTGATGGCGCGGGGAAGAAGCGCACATCGATGAGGCCAAGACGTGCGCAAGCCTCCCAGATCAACAGCAAGATCATGGGCGAGGCAAAGTTGAGCAGGCGCTCAATCGTGTCTTTGCTCAAACCGAAAGAGGACGCGGGCTTCATGACGCGCTCCCTTCATCCAGCGCACGGGCACGTTGCACTTCATCGCGCAAATGGCCCCAGATGGAATAGACAAGCTCGCCATATTCAGGCTTGGCACGCAGCTCCAACACGCGGCGCGGGCGCTCGAACGGCACGTCGACAATCTGTTTGGCGCGGCCCGGGTGCGCCGTCATGATCATGATGCGATCACCCAGCGTCACCGCCTCATCAACCGAATGGGTGATAAACATGACCGTCTTGCGCGTCTCTTCCCAGATGCGCAGCAATTCTTCTTGCAGCAAAATCTTGTTCTGCTCGTCGAGCGCCGAGAACGGCTCGTCCATCAAGAGAATGTCAGGATCATTGGCGAATGCGCGCGCGATAGAGACGCGCTGGCGCATGCCGCCTGACAGCTGATGGGGGTAGGAATTGTGAAAGCGCGACAGACCCGTGCGCTGCAGATAATGGCTGACCACATCGCGGATTTCGCCTTCAGGGCGCTTGCGCATGCGCAAGCCATAGGCAGCATTTTCAAACACCGTCATCCAGGGAAACAGCGAGTCACCCTGGAACACCATCGAATTGGAAGGCCGATCCGCCGCGGGCTTGGTGATCTCCAACGCACCACCGGAAGGCTTTTCGAGACCCGCCAGAATGCGCAGCAAAGTGGTTTTGCCGCAGCCGGAG
>CANGRU010000269.1 GCA_947456315.1 Beijerinckiaceae bacterium
GAGGCCAGCCGCTCGGCTGTCTCCTTCGGTGTTGCGATAATTTCACTGACGATCTTCTGCAACTCCTCGCCCGAGACCGGATCGACTTCGAGGTTGGCCTTGCGGGCGTCCTCAAGGAAGGCTGTATCCTTGATCATCTTGTCAAAGGCGCCACGCAGCGCGCTGACCCGGTCTGCTGGCACATCGGGTGTGGTGAAGATCGGGCGGCCAACCGCAGAGGGCGCCGAGAGCAGGCGCAAGACCTTGCGGTCGGCCTCGTTCTTGGCCAGATCCATCAGCAACGGCACATCCGGCAGGTCGGGAGCCTTGTTCAGGCCGATCTGGACCAGAATGTTGATCTTCTTGCCCGCCAGCCAATCGGGGCGGGTCGATTTCCACGAAGCCCAGCTGTTCGAGCCACGGCCCGACACTTCGCCCTTTTCCATGGCGAGGTTGATGTCATTGCCGCCGGGATAGCCCAGAATGATTTTGAATTTGGTGCCGAGCAGCGAATTCATCGCGCGCGGGAATTGCGAAGAGGTCGAACCGCCCGTCGCGCCCATCGGCACTTCTTGTTTGGTCGCATCTTCAATCGTCTTGATGCCGGACGTGAACCAGGTGACGGTTGTGTTGTTCTCTTGGCTCGGATTGCCGATGTAGATGAACTTCTGTGTATCGAAGGTGATGGCCTTGTCGCCGATGGCTTGCTGCAGCGACAGCGACTGGTCGGCGGTGGCGAGCACGGTGCCGTCTTTGGGCGCAATCTTGGCGACATAGCCTGCGGCCACGCGCGAGCCGCCGCCCGGCATATTGCGGGCGATCATATTGGGCGTGCCGGGAATGAACTGGCCCATGTGGCGCGTCACCAGACGCGCATAAGTGTCGTAGCCGCCGCCCGGCGTGTAACCGATGACGAAATCGATCGTCTTGCCTTTGTAGAAGCTTTCCACTGCGGTCTGGGCCGACACGGGTGTGGCCATGAGTGCGAGAAGGGCTGTGAGGGCGGGGGCCTTCAAACGGGTCATGTTGTGTCCTCTTTGAGAGGTCCAGACGTGCCATAGACTGCGACAAAAGTCTAACCCTGCCGGCTCCAAAAACTGGATTTTCCTTGCAAAATCAGGGGCGGACGGCGGGCGTTTCCAGCTTCATGCCGGCCGCGCGGTCCATCAGGAACAGCTCCAGTGCGATGGCATCTGCCGAACCCGCCGGGATCGGCTCGGCCCGCATGCCAGACAGGCAATTGCGGAAGCGCCGCTGCAGTGAGCCTAAGCTTTGCCATTCGAGCCGATAGAGCGGATAGCCGGTGGGGTGGGCTTGGGGAATGGGAGCCGCCCCCAAATGCCCGCCGGCATTGTCATCATGACATTGCGCGCAGGAGAAATTGAGTTGGCCCACACGGGTGGAATAAAGCGCGGCTCCCTGTGCGCGGGCGGCGGCGAGGCGGGTGTCTTGCGAGGGCGCGATGGTCATGTTGCGCGATTGATGACCGACATAGCTTGTAAGGGCGAGCAGCTCGCGGCCCTCGCGCTGGAATGCTAGCGCGCCTTGGCGCTCTGTGCGGCATTGCAGGATGCGGCCTGCGAGATCGAGTGGTGCCTGTGTTGTGTCATCAAAAGCCGGATAGCGCGTGGCGACCCCTTTCATGCTTTGGGGTGCATCGCCATGGCAGGCGGCGCAGGATTTTTGGCTTGTGCCCGCCTTGGCGTTCCAGAGTGCTTCGCCTTCGAGCACCGACAGCATGCCGGGATTGGCAAGGTCATCTGTCTGCATGGCCTGTGTATCAGGCCCCATAAAGGCAAAGCCTGATTTGCGCGCATCCTGCGCACTGGCGGGCAGAGCCACGCACACCAGCAGAATGACGAGCAGCCTATTCAACCTGAATGCTCGCCGTTTGCACTTGTGTCTCGCCCTTATTGTCCGTCCAGGAAAAGACCAGTGTGCCGCTGTCGGCGGCTATCGTGGTGAAAGACAAAAACGGATTGGCGGTGATGGCGGGATAAAGATGGGCTGAAAACACCACTTCGCCATTATAGGTGCAGACGAATTGTTCGATAATGTCGCGGGGCACAAGCTGGCCATCAAGCCCCGTGCGAAAGCCCGTTTCCATCGGATGCGACATCAGCGTTTTGATTTCGATGATCTCGCCACGTTTGGCTTTTTGGGGAACATTGATCAGCGCGCGTGCCATCTCTAGCCCTCCACGCAGGCTGGCATGGTGACAATCACTTCGCTTTTGGCGCTGAAATAAGTTCCGTCCGACATTTCAGCGATGGCTGTGATGAATTGCGTATCATTGAGCCGCATGCGGGTCGCAATTTGCGCGCGCCCGCAACGTGGCGTCAGGGTAAAAATCGCCACATCGGGCAGCGGATTCTTCTCGTTGAAAATGCCGATGCGCGTCACATGATCATCTTTTGTCATCGGGCTGTCGACCAGTACGCTGAGCGGAACCGAATTGCCATTCTCGACCAGGAGCGAAATATCGAATTTGACGCGGCCCTCTTTGATCGGCTTGCCGCCTGTGAACGCCTGAATGGACTCTTTCATCGTCTCAGGTGTGGCGCGCGCAGGCGTCACCAGAGCGAGGCTTGCGCCTGCTGTGAGAAGAGAGAATTGGCGTCGTGTCGTGTTCATTTTTGCGTGTCGTCTTTCAAACTGACGAGAAAGGCGATGACATCCTCGATCTCTTGGGCGTTGAGCAAAGTCTTGGCCTTATAATTGGCTGCGACCCGCTCAAGCCCCTCGTTTCTATAATAGGGCGGCATGATCGTCTTTTCATTCACTTTGGTGCTATCGACCATGCGCAGGCGGATTTCACCTTCGCTCAGCCGTGATCCCGTGCCCGCCAAGTTGGGCGCGAGATCGCCTTGAAAACGCTCCTCCGGAAAAGGCCCGGAATGACAGAGCAAGCACAGGCCCTTCTGGCGCTCGACCACAATGGCGCGGCCTTTGGCCGGATCACCCTTCACGCCCGTGAGCGATGTGGCAATCGCACCTTTTTCGATCCGGTAGGGCGCAAGGGTCTGCGCCTGCGCAGCAAGGCTCACCAGACCCGCGACCAAACCCAAAGCGCGCCACATCAGCCGAACACTTCTTGCGTGATCGTTTTGAACCAGCCATCCGCATAATGCGCCTCTGCTGCGCGCACGCTGGCGGGCGCATTGGCGGCACTGACGCCGCCAGCCCCTTGCACATCGGCCAGCAAGCCTTTGGCTGGCGCATAAACGCCAGCCACCGAAATGGCATAGTCAGGCTTCACCAGCGAATAGCAGGTGTTGATGAGTTTGGGCTCTGCCGGATTGTCACCGCGCAGAAGTGCGCTCACAGCATAAGCGCAGGCCTTGGCTTGCGCATTGGCGGCGAAAGCGGACTTGGGCATGCC
>CANGRU010000270.1 GCA_947456315.1 Beijerinckiaceae bacterium
CTGCCGCTTTATCCGCGACCAGATCGGCGCTTTGCTCGATTCAAGCGGGCAGGGGTGTGATGACATTGCCCGTGCTCTGTCTGCCGCACATGATACGGATGGTGTGCCTTTTACCCGCGAAGAGCTGATCGACCAGCTGGGCGTGCTTTTTCTGGCGGGGCACGAGACCAGTGCCTCGGCGCTGACATGGGTTTTTTTCATTCTGGCCTCGCAGCCCGATATTGTGAAACGCATCCGCGCGGAGGTGGAGCAGATTTGCGGCGATGGGCCGATCAGTTTCGAGCATACCAAAAAGCTTGTCTTCACGCGCAATGTGTTTCGCGAGACAGTGCGGCTGTATCCGCCGATCACCTTCCTGCCACGCGTGGCGATGGAAGATTCGACCATCGGTGGGCGCTTTGTGAAGCGCGGCGCCTTGGTCATTGTCTCGCCCTGGGTTTTGCATCGCCATGAAACCTATTGGCGTGATCCGGATGTGTTTGATCCGGACCGCTTTCTGCCCGAACGCGAAGCCGAGATGACAGCGGGTGCCTATATTCCCTTCGGCACAGGCCCGCGCATCTGTTCGGGCGCTGCTTTTGCCAGCATTGAAGCTGTGCTGATTATCGCCAGCCTTGTGCGTGCTTTTGATTTTGAGCGCGCAGAAGACCAGCCTGTGCGCCCGGCCGCGCGCCTCACCACGCGCCCTGTCAAACAAGTCATGTGCCGCGTGCGCACAGCAGGTGCGCCATGAGTGCGGTCTTGCTCACATTGGGTCGCCTGCCCAAGGCGCTCGATCCCGCCCGTTCTTTTGCCAAGCTTGGCTGGCGGGTAATTGTGGCTGATCCCTTTGCCAACCATTTGACCCGCGCCTCGCGATCATGCGCGCGTGCGGTGCAAGTGCCATCGCCCGCCGATGATCCGAAAGGCTGGCTGGATGCCATTGAGACGCTCGCTCGTGAAGAGCAGGTGCGTGTCATCCTGCCTGTGTCGGAAGAAACGCTCTATGCCGCCTATCTGCGTGAGCGCCTGCCGGATGTAACCATTTTCACCATGCCGCCTGCAGCTTTGCATGAGGCGCACGACAAATGGCGCTTTGCAGAGCAGGCCAAGGCTTTGGGCCTGTCTGTGCCGATGACCGAGCGGGCTGATGAGGATCAGGCGAAAGTCATTGCCGCACAGGCGGATTTTGTCTGGAAGGAACGCCGCTCTTGTGGCGGTGGCGGCACGCGTCTGTTGGCTGCGGGTTCAGAATACCCAGCCAATGCCAGCGCCATTGTGCAGACACGTATCAAGGGTGAGGAGCTCTCGTCCTGTTCGCTGTGTCACAATGGCAAAGTGCAGGGCACAGCCATTTACCGCGCGAGCGTTATGTCCGGAACCGTAGCGGTCGGATTTAAGCGCGTTGAGGATGCGCGCGTGAGCGGCTTTGTCGAGGCCTATGCGCAAGCCACAGGCTGGACGGGCTGTCTGTCCTTCGATTTCATGCGCGATGAGGCGGGTGAGATTTTTGCCCTTGAATGCAATCCCCGCCTGACCAGTGGTGTGCATTTCTTTGATGTCGGGAGTCTGGCTCCCGCCATTCTTGATGGTGATGCGCGGCTCACCCTGCGGGCGGAGATTGAGCTTCAGCAATTCTGGGCCTGTTTGCAGGAGGCGCAAGGCGCTCTGCCAAACATCTTCGCTTTTGCTGGGCGCGTGCGCGCCATGACCAAGCGGCATGACGTGACTTTTGCCAGCAATGACCCCATGCCGCTTATTTCTATGCCCTGGACGGCGCGAGACCTTTTGCGCCGGGCCTCTCACATGCGTGTTTCCTTGGCGGTTGCCGCCAGTGCCGATATCGGCTGGAGCCCGCGCGCTGCACTCGAATTGGAGGCGGCATGAGCAGTTTCACCGCACGTCCTGATGATTTTGACGCCTGCCGCGATCTCTTGCGCGCAGGATCAAAGAGTTTTCATGCAGCATCCCTGCTATTGCCAGCAGAAGTCCGCCCCTCTGTCTGGGCGCTCTATGCTTTCTGCCGTGTGGCAGATGATGAAGTGGATGGCGCAGGCTCCGGTCTTGCCGCCGTTGCGCAATTGCGCCGCCGACTGGTCGCCGCTTACGAAGGCGCGCCGCATGACGGGCCCGTGGATCGCGCCTTTGCAGCGACTGTGCAGAAATTCCAGATTCCCTTTGCACTGCCTGCAGCCCTGATCGAAGGGTTTGAATGGGATGTTGCAGGCCGCCCTTGCGAGACATTCTCCGACACTTGCGCTTATGCCGTGCGAGTCGCTGGCACGGTTGGCGTGATGATGTCGCTCATCATGGGGGTGACGGAAGCCGAAGCGCTCGCGCGCGCTTGTGATCTTGGCATTGCCATGCAGCTCACCAATATCGCGCGTGACACAGGCGAAGATGCGCGATTGGGACGCATTTATCTGCCGCGCGAATGGTATTTCGAAGAAGGCATTGATCCTGATGCCTGGCTGCGTGAACCAAGTTTTGGTCCGCAAATGGCACGTATGGTGCGCCGCCTGTTGCAGGAAGCCGAATATCTCTATGCACGCGCAGAGCAGGGCATTGCTTTGCTACCCATGGGCGTGCGGCCCGCCATCTGGTCGGCGCGATATATTTATGCGGAGATTGGTCGTGAAGTGGCGCTGGCCAATTTCGACAGTGTGTCACGTCGCGCTGTGGTCTCGCATCCGCGCAAGGCATTTCTGTTGGGCAAGGCCATGGCAACTGCCGCCGTATCCGGGGCCGGCTATGGCGCGCCGCCTTTGCCCGAATGTGCGTTCTTGGTGCAAGCGGCCGCGCGTCCGCGCCCGATCCGCCGCACGCGGATTGATAATGTCATCGACATTTTTGAAAAGCTCGAACGCCGTGATCGCGAGCGCATGGCCATGGGGCGCGTGGCGTCAGAAAAAGCGCCGTGAGGCTCCCGCGCGCGGCATGCGGAAGGGCAGCATTTTCTGCACAATAGGTGAGCTGAATTTATCCAGTGACAGGCTCTCATGCACGCCGGTCATCGCCTCGCCATCAATCTCTACACTAACCATATTGCGTGTGTAGAAAGGCGCATCTTCAAAGGTGCGCAAAAGATTTGGTTTTGTTTGGCTGCGCGTGACACGCGACATGCCCCAGAACCCGCGCCGCAACGGCTTGCGCTCTGGTGCCTCAAAGGTTTCGATCCGCCCATCCTGATGAAAGCATAGTGCCAGATGTTCCAATGAACTTGCCCGTGGCTGCATGTCGAAGTGGATGAGGCTACGCTCTTTGCCCTGCATGCGTGCCCATTCCCAGGCCGCAAATCCATCTTCAATCGGCTCCAGACCACGGTTGTGATCGACATAACCATGCCCGCGCCATGAGAGTGCGGGAGCATTCATCTCCAC
>CANGRU010000271.1 GCA_947456315.1 Beijerinckiaceae bacterium
CAAATCTTTGTCCGCCCTTATGGCGTGCCGGCAAATATGTCTGCGAACATGAAATCTGCGCTACGTCTGGCTTTTGAAAAAACAATTGCCAGTGAAGATTTCAAGCAAGCTTTTGCCCGAAGCAAAACAATCATGAATATGGCCAAAGGCGACGAGGTCACCACCGCAATCAGGCAAATCGTTAACGCGCCTCCAGACACGCTCGCGCGTATCCGTGAGTTGATCTCCCAATAACGACCGGGCAAAGATGCTCAGATCAAGCCAATTTTGCTCTCGTCCGGCGCAGGTAGAAGTAGATCTGCGACCCGACCAGCAGGATGCACAAGAACAGGAAGAAAGCTGACAAGGGCCGCTCGACAAAGACCATCAAGTCGCCGCGTGACAGCAGAAGTGCGCGACGGAAGCTTTCCTCGAAGTGACGCCCCAAGACAAAGCCAAGCAAGATCGGCGCTGGCTCGAACTTGAGCTTCAGAAGCGCGTAGCCGGCGAGGCCGAAGAACAATGTTGTCCCGACATCGAACATCGAATGGCGGGCTGCAAACACGCCGACGCAAATGAACAAGATCGCGCTGGGATAGAGATATTTGTAAGGGACCGACAGCAGCTTCACCCAGATGCCGATCATCGGCACGTTGAGCACGAGCAGGATCAGGTTACCGATCCAGAAACTTGCAATCAGACCCCAGAAAATATCGGGATGCTGGGTGATCAATTGCGGTCCCGGCGCGATGCCTTGAATCATCAACGCGCCCAAGAGCAAGGCCATCACGGCATCGCCTGGAATGCCAAGGCTCATGGTCGGAATGAAATCACCCTGCACAGCCGAATGCGTCGAGGCTTCCGGTGCTGCCACACCCGCAATGGAACCGTGGCCAAATTTTTCGGGAGTCTTCGAGACCTTCTTCTCAGTCGCATAAGCCACGAAAGAAGCGATGGTCGGCCCGGTCCCTGGAATACATGCGCACAGACTGCCAATGATCGTGCCGCGCAAAATCGGGAACGCAGCGGTTTTCATTTCAGCCTTGCTGGGCCGCATATCGGCCATGCTCACTTTGGCATAAGCGAGATTGAGCGGAGCCGTATTGTTCACGGAGCGGATGAATTCAGCGATCCCGAAAAAGCCCAGCGACAAAGAGACGAGCTCTACGCCATCCGACAAATCTGTCAGATCGAATGTCATGCGCTCTGCGCCACTTTCCAGATCCGTGCCCACCGTGCTCAGCAACAGGCCCAGAACGGTCATGGCCACGCCCTTGAGCGGCGAGCCTTTTGACAGGGTCGAGCCGGTCAGCAGACCAAGCATCATCAGCATGCAGATTTCTGACGGGCCAAATTGCAAAGCGGCTTTTGCGACGAGCGGCGCAAAGAAAATCATTTGCAAAATGCCGAACGCCGCACCAAAGGCGGAGCCCATCATTGTGATGCCAAGCGCAACACCGCCGCGCCCTTGTTTGGTCAGCGGAAACCCGTCGAGACACGTCACCGCATGCGGGGGATGACAAGGCAGGTTGAGCAAAATGGAGCAGATAGCGCCGCCATATTGCGCGCCATAATAAATGCCCGAAAGCATCAAGACAGCCGCAACCGGCTTCATGCCGAAGGTGATCGGCAACAGAATAGAGATGGCGGACAAGACGCCCATGCCCGGCAAAACACCGACGATATTGCCGACCAGAACGCCAACAAAACACCAGAGCAGATTGTTGGGCTCGAGCGCGATTTGAAAACCGTGCAGAAGATCGAAGAAACCGGTTTCCATTTCAGCCAAACCTTACGATCGGAATTTCAATATGCAGAATGTAGACAAACAGCACGAGCGCGAAGGTTGTCATGCCAGCGGCAAGAATCAGCGAGCCCTTGATGGTCGCCGTTCTGTCACCAACGGCCGCAATCAGAACAGAGCTAAATGAAGCTGCAAGAAACCCCAGATGTTCCGCGAGCAGAATAAAAGCGATGGGTGCGCAGATGATGCATGCCCAACCCCGTAAATCGAACCGGTCGCTGGCATGATGTTTCAAAACGGCCATCGGCGATTCTTCCGCCTGCCCCGTGCCGACCAGCGCAATCGCCAATCCGAGCAGGATCAGGATTACGCCCAGTACGGTCGGAAAAAATCCCGGCCCCATGCTGGTGAGCGTTCCCATCCGGTATTGTGTGCACGTGTAGACCGCACCCGCCCCGATCAGGACCATCACCGCACCCGCGAGATAGTCCGTCTGTTTCCCTGAAGCTGCCATGTGTTTTTCCATATTGCTTGGCGGCTATGGGGGAAGGCAAATTGCAAAAGCGTCAAGTGGCAGTCGTGATCAGGCAGAAAATTTTCTTCATAAATCATCTTAACTTGTGTCATTATAACAGCTTGAGAATATTATCTGATGATAAAAAATAACATGACAACCAAAACAGTCTGCCCCTTCAAGCAAAGACTTAGCTTTCAAAAACCCTCTTGATATTCACGAGGCGTGAAAGCTTGTCAGGCCAAGCGAGACGTCCGCAGACGAAGCACATGGATTGTAACGTCGCTGGCTTATGAAACCTGATAGCAGAACAAGAATCCTGAACTGTCTGGGATAATGCGTCTGCGCTCCATATGATGAGAAACGAGGCGAATGTGTCTTTCATTGAATCGGCATCAATCGAAGCTGTTAAAATCATTCACAGCCAACGCTTCTATGATGAGCGTGGTTTTTTCTCTGAAGTCTGGAGCCAGCGTCGCTTGGATATCGCTGGAATCGATCTCGAGTTTGTTCAAGACAATCATTCCTTATCAACCAAAGCGGGCACACTGCGTGGTCTGCACTTTCAAAGCCCTCCCTTCGCACAAACCAAACTCGTCAGAGTGACGCGCGGACGCATTCTCGATGTTGCTGTTGATCTGCGCCGAAGCTCAAGCACATATGGGCAACATGTCGCGGTAGAACTGTCCGCTGAGAATTGGCGCCAGCTTCTCGTTCCGGCCGGTTTCGCGCACAGCTTCTGCACATTGGAGCCTGACACCGAGGTGCTTTACAAAGTGACCGCTGATTATGCGCCCACGCACGAGCACGGCCTGGCCTTCAATGACCCTGACCTCGGCATTGCCTGGCCGTTTCCTGATGCAGAGCTGACAATTTCGGAAAAAGATCGCGCCCTACCGCGGTTGGCCGATCTACCAGCTTTCTTTGAATAAGTGTCAGCCATGCGCATTCTCGTCACTGGGACACAAGGACAAGTTGCCCGCGCTCTGAAACACGTGGCTGAAAATGCTTATCAAGATGTCGAGGTCGCGCTCTTGGGCCGGCCGCAGATCGATCTGGCAGACCAGCAAAACCTGCATCAGGCCATCGTGGCGCTCCATCCCGAC
>CANGRU010000272.1 GCA_947456315.1 Beijerinckiaceae bacterium
AAAAGGCCTGCCCGCAACCTGTCATGCAGTTTGAATCAGCCTTCCTGCATGCGCTCTTCTCGGCCCCCACATGGGACGTGATCGGTGACCGCCTCGAGGTGAAGAGCGAGGCTGGCACACTGACCTTCGGCCGCGGCTTCTAAGACCGCAGCTTGTCCATCGCCTCATCGTGATCAAGCGGCGTGAAAACGCCGTCTTGGCCACGCTGCATATGCAGGCGGCGCTTATGGAACGCGATCAGCGTCGAGCGGTGGCCGATTGAAATGACGGTCGTCTCCGGCAGATGATCGCGCAACACCGTATAAATCTGCGCTTCGAGATTTTCATCGAGTGCTGCCGTGGCTTCATCCAGCAACAACCAATCGGGACGCGTCAGCAGAGCGCGCGCAATGGCGACACGTTGTTGCTCACCACCTGACAGACGCTGCGACCACACCGCTTCCTCATCAATGCGCTCGGCCAGCATGGGCAAATGCGCAGCGCGCAAAGCGGCGCGGATCGCATCATCGGAATAATCCTCACCCCGTCCCGGATAGGTCACAGCCTCACGCAACGTGCCCTGCGGCAGATAGGGCTTTTGTGGCAGCAATAGCAGGCTTGTCTGCTCCGGCATCGACATATCGCCCTCGCCGAATGGCCACACGCCTGACAGCACGCGGAACAGGGTCGACTTGCCCGAGCCTGACGGGCCGGTCAGCAAGACCGATTCACCGGCTGCAAAATGCAAGCCCTGCACATCGACAATGCGCCGACCATCGGGCAGCCGGATATTCATCTGTCCGATCATGATGTCGGCAAAATCATGCACGCGTGTTTCAATGCGTTGCGGCGCCTGATCAAGACCCCGCGCGCGCTCGATCGCACTGTCAAAGGATGTGAGACGATCAAGCACCGCGCGGAAATCCGCCAGCGATGTGTAGTAATCGATGAAGAACGTCAGCGCACTTTCAACGCGGCCGAAAGCTGACGCTGTCTGCGTCATCACACCGAGCTGGATTTTCTTGGCGAAGAAAAACGGTGCTGCGATAATATAGGGAATGAACGGACTGATCTGGCCATAGGTGGCTGTGAAGGCCGTCAGTTTCATGCGCTTGTGCATGATGTCGATATAATTGCGGATGATCGAAGCAAAGCGCCCGCCCAGCGCATGTTTTTCGGCAGGTTCGCCACCCAGCAGCGCGACTTGTTCGGCATATTCACGCAGACGCGCCAGCGAGAAACGGAAATCCGCTTCAAACTTCTGCCGATCGAAATAAAGGCCGACCAGCGGCTTGCCGATCAGATGCGTGATCCATGTGCCGATAATCGCATAGACAACCGCGACCCAGAACAACAGGCCCGGCACGGCCGTATCCGTTCCAGGCACAGTGAAGCTCGCTGACAGCGTCCACAACAGAATCGAGAAGGAGACGAGCGAGGAAAGTTTCGAGATCAGCAGGATCGAATAGGCATAGACACCATTGCCCCCGCCCGAGCCCAGAAAACGCGACACGTCTTCGGCGATACGCTGGTCGGGATTGTCGGCATCGGCATTGAGCAGGCTCATGCGATAATGCGTGTTGCCGTTGAGCCAGCGCCCGACATAGTGATCGGTGAGCCAATGGCGCCAGCGGATCATCAGCATGGATTCAACGAGAATCTCGACGACCGCGCTGCCGATGTAAATAAACACCCAGATCGGAAATGTGACGAGCAGCAACGTCCAGAATGTCTCAGCCTCATAGGCCTGAAACGCGTTGAACATGTCGCGATTGATGAAAGAGATGCGCAGCGAGAAGCCGACTTGCGCCTGGTTCACCAGCACCAGAAACACAACCATCCAGATGGCTGCATGACGCTCCAGCATGTCGCGGGGCGCAAAAGGCCAGACCCGCAAGGACCCGCGATCATCCGCACGGAAATAATGATCGGCAATATGCATCACCGAGCGCACGACCGGCAGATGCGACAAGCACCAGACCAGAATGCCGAAAATGGCAACCGTGAGTGGCAGGCTTTCGGGCAAAGCATATTCGGCGGCCCATTCGGGCCAGAAGCCCAAGCGCGCGGCATCATGCACCAGACCGAACACGACCGTTTCAATGCCGAAAATGGCCACAAAGATTTTCAGAAAGTTCGAAATGCTCTGCGAGCGCCAGGTGGTGAAGGCGCAGATCAGTGTGGCAATGCCCAAGAGCAGGCCGCTGTCCAGCGTGCCCGAGAATTTCAGCCCAAAGCTCAGAAGGGAAAAGGCAAGGATCGCAATGGAAAGCAGGGTCATTGGGGAACTTTCAGAATCTGTGTCAGGCGATCCTAGCACAGGCTTCGCGCAACCTTGCTCACGAGACTGTGGACATAAAAAAGCACCCCTCGCGGAGTGCTTTCTTCAACTCTTCACTTTGGATGCGAAACGGAGCCTTATGCGCCCGATGTGGCACGGCCCAGCACTGGCTCGTCTTCGAGTGTCTCGCCATTGACGGCAGCGATCAGGCGCGGCGAGGGACGGAACGTCAGCACACGACGTGCGGTGATCGGATATTCTTCGCCGGTCTTGGGGTTGCGGCCGACGCGCGCCCGCTTGGCGCGCACGGAGAAGGCGCCAAACGCGCGCAACTTCACCGTCTCGCCACGCTCCAGCGCGGTGCAAATTTCATCGAGCGATTGCTCAACAACGTCGCGCGCCTGCGCACGCGATAGTCCCGGGCACGTTCCGTAAACGGCCTCAAGCAAATCTGCTCTTGTGGTAGTTCTGTTCGACATGTTCCCTTCAGCTGCAAAGTCCGGAAGCCGCGCCTGAGCGCGTCCCTTGGTTGCAACTTCCCCCGTGCTGGCTGTGGGTGCCTCGGCGGCATCATAGAACAAGGTGGAAGTCATTGATATGACTTTACCAAATCAAATGAGCCTGTGCCTTGTGCGCCACAGTCCGTCTTTCTGGTCTCTACCCTATTCTACAAAAAGAGGGCCGCCAACAGGCGGCCCTCTCTGACTTTTGGCGTAGGAGACTGACGGACTTCTTAGAAGTCCATGCCACCAGTTGAAGTCGGGCCTGCCCGACTTCAACCATATTGGGTCTTGGGCGTTTGGACTTCTTAGAAGTCCATACCGCCCATGCCACCGCCGCCCGGCATCGGGGGCATGGAAGCGCCCTTATCCTTCGGGGCGTCGGCGATCATGGCTTCCGTCGTGATCAGGAGGCCAGCCACCGAAGCCGCATCCTGCAGAGCGGTGCGAACGACCTTGGCCGGATCAACGATACCGGCTTCGATCATGTCGACATATTCTTCGGTCTGGGCATTGAAGCCGAAGGTCTGCGACTTGTTCTCGCCGATCTTGTTGATGACGATCGAGCCTTCGATGCCGGCA
>CANGRU010000273.1 GCA_947456315.1 Beijerinckiaceae bacterium
CAGCAATTCAAGCTGGTCACGCGTGGTAGCAAACAGGAAGTAGCTTTGATCGCGATCGGCATCGATGGCGCGAAACAAAGCGCGGCGTCCTTCGCCATCTTCTGCTGATGAAATGTAATGACCTGTCGCCAAGACATCCGCGCCCAGATCTTGTGCGGTCTCGAACAGATCTTTGAACTTGATGTGCTGGTTGCAGGCCACGCACGGGATCGGTGTTTCGCCAGCCACATAAGATTTGGCGAAAGAATCAATCACCTTGTCTTTGAAGCGGCTCTCGTAATCGAGCACATAATGGGGAATGCCCAAACGCTCGGCGACGTCGCGCGCATCATGAATGTCTTGTCCCGCGCAGCACGCGCCTTTGCGATGCACAGCGGCGCCATGATCGTAAAGCTGCAACGTCACGCCGATGACATCATAGCCATCGCGCTTCAGCAGTGCGGCCACAACCGACGAGTCGACGCCGCCCGACATGGCGACAACCACGCGGGTGTCGGCAGGGGCTTTGGCAATCCCAAGCGAATTCACGCCCGACACGGGGGCCGGGTGGGCAGTTGGGGCGTCTTGTTGCAGAAGCTGGCTCATGGGAGCCAAGTCAAACCATTGACCGCAAAAAAATGCAACCGAATGGATCAATTTGCAGGCCGGGCGGGCTCAAGCGGGGCCTTGCCCCAATTGTGTGCCAGATGAAGACGCAATCACCCCGAAACTAAGGATTTGGAAATAAATCCGATAGTTAGACCCCTAAAAACAGGGGTTTCGTTTAGGCAAATCTTAAAAACCGGCGGTTAGTCTGGGGGTCTAGTCAGTGTGTCGCGTAGCGAGTTTTGATAATGACCGAACTTCATCGTCCCCGGGTGAAATATGTGATTGGGCCCGACGGCTCACCTTTGACCGTCGCCGATCTGCCGCCCACGGACACCAAACGTTGGGTTATCCGCCGCAAGGCTGAGGTTGTGGCCGCTGTTCGTGGTGGCCTCTTGTCTCTGGAGGAGGCTTGCAGCCGTTATACGCTGACGGTCGACGAATTCCTGAGCTGGCAGATGTCTATTGACCAGCATGGTCTTGCCGGTCTTCGCACCACACGCATCCAGCAATACCGCCAGTAAGGCGGTTATCTGGTTCTTTGGGTTTGTTTCAAGACGCCGGGCCTCAAAGGTCCGGCGTTTTGCTGTCCTGATGTAGCGCCTTGGCAAGCTGCGCGCGCTCGAACAGCAAGATCACCGGCACCGACATGGCCAGCGGCATGATCAGATAGAACAGCCGCCAGACCAGCAGAGCCGCAAAGACGGCGGTGGCCGGCATGCCGGGTATAACAGCCAGAAACACAGCTTCCATCACGCCGACACCGCCCGGCACTTGCGAGAGCAGTCCGGCCGAAAAAGACAGAAGAAACGCGCCCAGCACAATGAAGAAGCCGGGATTGCCTTGTTCGGGTAGCGCGAAATAGATGATGCCGGCCGCGCCGATCAATTCGAGCGGTGCTGCGATATATTGGCGGGCCACCACATTGAGGCGCGGATACATCAGTTCGAAAGAGGCAAAGCGCAGCGGGCGCAATTGCAGCCATGAGCCGATGGTGTAAAGCGCCACAAAGCCCAGCATGGAAAAGCCAATCACACGGGCCAGATGTTCGCCGATGCTGAAATGGGCTGACAGTGTTGAAAGCGGCGCCAGAATTTGCGGCTCGCCGATCAGCACGAAAGCCAGTAGCAGCATGGTGCCGAAGGCGAATGTGTAAGAGCACAGCGCAATCAGAATAGCGATGTCGGGCGCGCTCAGGCCTTTGGCTGAATAAGCGCGATAGCGCACCATGCCGCCAGAGAAAACCGAAGCGCCGATGTTGTGCGACAGCGCGTAAGTGACAAAAGAGCAGGCCGCAATATAGAGCCAGGAAATGCCCTGTTCGCGCTTGAGGTGGATGAGCGCAATGCGGTCATACCAAGCCAGTGCTGCATAAGCGATGAGTGTCGAGACACCTGCCAGCCAGTAACCCTGGACCGGAATATCAGCGAGCTTGTTGCCGATGACGGAGGCGATGATTTTGATGTCGCTCCACACGCCGCCAGCTTCGAGCAGGAGGCGTATTTTCTCGTCGGTGGCAGCTTCGGCGGCGAGCTTCTCGTAGAGGAGCTTGACGGACCAGAAGACGGCGACAAGCCCGAGCGCGGGCCAGAAAAAATCAAGAATGCGCTTCATCTGAACTTGGGCTCGTGCTTTGGGCTCGACCTGAGGCTGGCGGTCTGATGTCCCATCCGTGCCATGCAGGGGGCAGGAGCGCAAGGAGCGCCTGATAACAAAAAAGAAAGCCAGCCGGAGGCCGGCTGGCTGATCACTCTGCGGAGGCGGCTTTTTTAGATCCGGACGGCGCGCTGGGTGGGTTCGGCCCGCTCGCGCACAACCTCGACCGTCTTGTCACGCATATCCATGGATTGGGCTTTGGAAAATTCCTCGGCGGCTTCCTCGTAGCGGGCTTTGGCCTCGTCGAGCTGCCCGCGCAGATCTTCCCCCGATTGGTGAAGATTGTCGCGACGTGTGCGGGCGGCGCGCGCATAGGTCGAATAAGCGAAGTGGTTGGGGTCAGCCACGCCCGAGCGCTGCTCTTCAGCGGCGATCTCCCGGTCGAGCTCGCCCGCCATGCGCGCAAAGTCTGCGATCATGGTTTCGATCTGGGTGACGCGTCGGCGCTTTTCTTCGGCCTGAAAACGCTTCAGCCTGACCAATGTATCCCGCGATTTCATCACTCGTGACTCCGAGATGCATAACTACCCATGCGCCGGAGCCATGAAGGGCGCCGACGCGAGACTTCCGCGAGACAGGGTGGAGCATGACGCCTCAAAGTTGCTCTTTCCTTACCGTGACGCCCAGAATGCAAAAAAAAGCGACGAAGACTCTGCCAGAGGCATGGATTCGCATGCTATTCCTCAGGTGTGGGTGATTCGGGTCTTCCAAACCCCCGCGCGTAACGGTCTGTTAACCCTATTGGTTAACAGTCCTGTGTGACGCCAAAGGCGATTTGCCGGAGGCAAGTGTCGGGGTTTCGAGTCGGGAGAGAGGTTTAGCGGTCGGCGTTAAACCGGTTCCTAAGCAGCGCTTTTTGGTAAAAGCTCAAGTGAATTCAGGTTCTTGTGTGTAATTCACGCAATCGGACCCAATCGCTTGAAAGCCAGAATCACTGTTTGTTAACCATCTCTCGTTAAGGTTGTTGGACCGGAATTTTTAAGCCGCGCTCTTTGCTGGTTGGCGCCGATCGCGATCAGGACAGAGCTAGGGTGGGGACCTCACATGCGGGTACTTTTGATTGAAGACGACAGCGCCACGGCGCAGAGCATCGA
>CANGRU010000274.1 GCA_947456315.1 Beijerinckiaceae bacterium
GCGTCAAACTCCGGATCAGACAGGCCGGGCAATGCCGCGCGCAAATCTTCTTGCGCCTGAATGACACGCTGTTTGCGATCAATGGCCGAATGACCACCCGCCAGCAAGACTTCTGTTTCCCAATAGAGCGTGCGCAACAACTGGCCTTTCCAGCCGTTCCACACGCCCGGACCGACAGCGCGAATGTCGCACACCGTCAGCACAAGCAACATGCGCAACCGCTCCAGCGTCTGCACCGTATTGGCAAACATCTGGATTGTTTTGGGGTCCGACAAGTCGCGGCTATGGGCAACATTGGACATGACCAGATGCGTGTCGATCAGCCACGCGACCGTATCGGTCTCCGCATCCGACAGACCCAGACGCGGGCAGAGCTCGCGAGCCACGCGGGCACCGGCAATCGAATGGTCTTCTTCACGCCCCTTGGCAATGTCATGCAGGAAGAGCGCGACATAAAGCGCTGTGCGATTGGAAATCGAGGGCAGAATTTCCGAACAGACCGGATGGTCTTCCGCCAGACGCCCGCTTTCGATGCCGGACAAAATACCAACGGTGCGCAGCAAATGCTCATCGACCGTATAGTGATGATACATGTTGAACTGCATCAACGCGACAATGCGCCCGAAATCGGGGATGAAACGACCCAGGACGCCCGCTTCGTTCATCGCACGCAACACGCTTTCCGGCATTTTGTTGGATGTCACAATGTCGATGAAAAGCTTGTTGGCTTCAGGGTCTTTGCGCAGTTTCGCATCAATGCGCTTGAGCGATTGCGTCACCAAGCGCGTGGCGTCGGGATGGATCGCCAGCTCATGCTTGTCAGCCAATTGATAAAGCCGCAGCAGATTGACAGGATCTTTTTCAAACACTTTGTCAGAAGTGACGGTGATGCGCCCATGTTCACTGGCGAAATTGCCACCCGGCAAAGCACGTTTGGTCGGGCGTAATTTGCCGATGAAACGGTTGAGCATCGCGCGCGGCTTGGCCTGACGCTCTTCCATAGCTGCGCAAACGATGGCGGTCAGATCACCCACATCTTTGGCCATCAGGAAGTAATGCTTCATAAAGCGTTCGACATCCGACAGGCCGGCATGACTGACATAGCCCAAGCGCTGCGCAATCGCGCGCTGCACGTCAAAGCTCAGGCGTTCTTCAGCGCGCCCTGTGAAAAAATGCAGCTGGCAGCGCACGCGCCACAAAAACTCTTCGCAGCGATGGAACAGACGCAATTCAGCGGCGCTGAACAGACCAGCCTCCACCAATTGCGACGCATCGCGCACGCGATAGACATATTTGGCAATCCAGAACAGCGTGTTGAGATCACGCAAGCCGCCCTTGCCTTCTTTGACGTTGGGCTCAACGAGATAGCGTGATGTGCCCGCACGCTGGATGCGCTGGTCACGCTCGGCCAGTTTAGCGGCGACAAATTCTGCGGCTGTGTTTTTGACGATCTCACTGTCGAAGCGGTCGCGCATTTCAGCAAACAACTGCTTGTCGCCCAGAATATAACGGGCTTCGAGCAGGGCTGTGCGAATGGTCATATCGTCCTGCGCCTGGCGCAGACATTCTTCCACCGAGCGCGTGGAATGGCCGACTTTTTGGCGCAAATCCCACAGCACATAGAGCATGGCTTCCACCACACTCTCGCCCCAGGGCGTCTGTTTGTAGGGCAGCAAGAACAAGAGATCGATGTCGGAACCCGGCGCCAATGTATCGCGCCCGTAGCCACCCACCGCCACCACACACAACCGCTCGGCAGCCGACGGGTAAGGCGAGGGATAAACATACGTCACAACATAAGTGTAGATGGCGCGGATC
The DNA here is from genome assembly GCA_947456315.1 of Beijerinckiaceae bacterium. Taxonomy (GTDB): domain Bacteria; phylum Pseudomonadota; class Alphaproteobacteria; order Rhizobiales; family Beijerinckiaceae; genus Terripilifer. The sequence goes on from CANGRU010000274.1 coordinate 1,819, forward strand.
AGCTCGTCTTCGAGGTAAGAGAGCCGCTGCGCACAGGCAATGCCGCGACCATTTTCTTCCAGAATGCGCCGCGCAATATCGCGGCCCTCATCCAAAGCCTGACGAAAGCGCGCCACCGCGGCTTTGCGCAAATCTTCTTTCTGATCGCCATATTGGGCAGCGAGCGCTGCAATATCGGCATCGAGTTTTTCACGATCAATGACCGTGCCGCGGCCAGGCTCCGCACGGCTGCGGGCGCGTTTGGCGGGCGGGTTTGTGGTGCTGGAAGAAGCGAGGGTCATGGCCTCATTATTAGCATGCGCAAGCCACACAGGGCCAGCGTGTCAGACGCCACGCTTGGCCTCAATCGCATCCCAGATATCGAGCGCCAGATCGGGCCCGCCCAGTCGCTTGATCGCCCGCACGCCGGTGGGTGAGGTCACGTTGATTTCGGTCAGATTGCCGTCAATCACGTCAATTCCGACAAAAAGCAGACCTCTTTTCTTGAGCTCCGGCCCGATGGTCTCGCAGATTTCACGCTCACGCGGGATGAGATCGGTCGCGGCTGCCGCACCGCCGCGCACCATATTGGAGCGGATATCATCCTCGGCGGGCACACGATTGACCGCGCCCTTGGCTACGCCATCAACTAGAATGATGCGCTTGTCACCCTTGGAGACCGCGGGCAGAAACTTCTGAATGACCCATGGCTCGCGGAACGTCACCGTGAACATGTCAAACAACGAACCAAAATTGGGGTCGCGCTGTGCGATTTTGAAAACAGCCGAGCCGCCATGACCATGCAAAGGCTTCATCACCACATCGCCATGCTCGGCGCGAAACGCTTCGATCAGCGCCTTGTCACGCGCAATCAAAGTGGGCGGCATGAGATGCGGGTAATTCATCACGAACAGTTTTTCAGGCGCATTGCGCACGCTGGCGGGATCATTGACCACCAGCACTTTGGGGTGCACGCGCTCCAGCATATGGGTGGAGGTGATGTAAGCCAGATCGAAGGGCGGGTCTTGTCGCAGCAAGATCACATCCATCTCTGTCAGATTGCGCTCTTGGGGCGCCCCCAGCGTCACATGATCTCCCACCACATCACGCACGGTGATCGACTGCATATGCGCGACAATGTCACTGCCGCGCTGGCCGAGCTTGTCAGGCGTGTAATAGAACAGCTTATGACCACGCGCTTGCGCTTCGAGCAGAAGCGCGAAAGTGGAATCGCCCGCAATATTGATCTTTTCAATCGGGTCCATCTGGACGGCGACGGTCAGAGACATGTTTTGATCCTCATGGGTGCAGGCCCGGTTCTTATAGGGGAATTACAGCGCCAATTCAAAAGCGCCCGGCACATGCTCTAGCAGCCGCCACGGGACCACCAGCACCGCATCGCCGCGGAAATTACAGGCCTGATGGGCACGGTGGCGGGCCAGCCAATGGCGCGCAGCTTTGGAGATGCGCTGCACTTTGGGGCCATCAATGGAAAAAAGCGCACCATCGCGCGTCTGACGCGCTTTCACTTCCACGA
>CANGRU010000275.1 GCA_947456315.1 Beijerinckiaceae bacterium
ACAATGATGACGTGCAAAACGTCTATGCCAATTTTGAAATTTCCGATGCACTTATGGCGAAAATGGGCGGCTGATAACATTCATGGCAAAACAAGAGACTGCCCAGCGCCTCTATCTCATGCTCCCGCCCATTACGGAGCTGGGAGACTGGCCGCAGAAACTGCAGGCCGCGCTTGGCGCGGGCGACGTGGCTTGTGTGCTGGCGCCGGTGAGCGCGCGCGATGAAGGTGATGCCAAGAAAATCACCAAGGCGCTGATGGAGATCACCGAGCCAGCGGGTGTGGCCTTGCTGATCGATGCGCCTAGCCTTGTGATGCGCGCAGGCGCCGATGGAGCACATGTGCGTGTCACGCCCGACACACTCGAGAAAGCTCTGCAAAGTGCGGTTGAAACGCTCAAGACCCGCGAGGACCGGATTTTGGGCATTGGTGGCATACGCGCCAAGCATGATGCGATGATTGCCGGCGAATATGATGTCGATTATGTGAGCTTCGGCGATCCCGCCCCCGACGGATTTGTGCCGCCCATCGAGCTGATCCTTGAGCGCACCAGCTGGTGGTCGGATATTTTCAATGTGCCCTGCGTGGCGCATGCCCCGACGCTCGAAGATGTGGCGGCTCTGGCCAAAGCAGGTGCGGATTTCATCTCGCTGCGCGAAGCCGTTTGGGATGATCCCCGCGGAGCCGTGGCCGCTGTGGCACAAGCACAAGAGCTGCTCACCAGCAATGCCAATGCGCGTGAGCGCGAATGATGAGCAAAGCGCACAGCCTTGCGCTCTGCCTCCTGCTGGTTCCAGCGCCCCTGTTCGCGCAAACCTTTTCGACCAATCCGAAACAGACCCCGCAAGCCCCGACGGCTTTTCAGAACGGGCTGATGCCGATGTATCAGCCGCAACGTCTGCCGCCGTCCAAAGGCCCGGTCAAACCCGGCACTGATCTGGCCTTCGGTGCCTATCAACGCGGCTTTTATCGCTCGGCCTTTGAAGAGGCGACAAAACGGATTGCCAAAAACAAGGCCGATGCGCCCGCCATGACGCTGATTGCGGAGCTCTACCGCGATGGCCATGGCGTGAAGCGCAGTTTTGAAGAGGGCGTGCGCTGGTACAAACTTGCGGCCGAGCGCGGTGATCGCAATGCGATGTTCGCGCTGGGTTCAGCTGCCCTCAAAGGTGAAGGCATGGCCCGCGATGAGGCGGTGGCGCGCGGCTGGTTCGAAAAGGCTGCCGCCAAAGGCCTCGCAACCGCGCATTACAATCTGGGCGTCATGGCGCTTGATAGCGACATTCAGGATTTCCGATCCGCACTGGATCACTTCCGCCAAGCGGCCGAAGGCGGCAATGCGGATGCCGCCTATTCACTGGCCGTGCTTTACAAAGAAGGCAAAGGCACCGAACGCGATCTTGCGCAATCCGTCCGCTGGATGACGCGTGCTGCGGATGACAACATCATCGCGGCCATTGTCGAGCTGGCCATTATGACCTTCAACGGGTCAGGCGTGACCAAAGACGAGGCAAAGGGCGCCAAACTCTTCCGCAAGGCGGCTTTGCGCAACAATCCCATCGCCATGAACCGTCTGGCCCGCCTGCAGGTCGCAGGGCGCGGGGTTGAGAAAAACCTTGTCGAGGCCATGCAATGGCATCTGCTGGCCCGGGCAGCCGGCTTGCAGGATGAAAGTCTCGACCAAGCCCTGACAGGCCTGACCCCGACCCAACGGGCCGAGGTCGAGGCCGGCGTGCGGCAGATGATCGGCCCCTGAAGGGTTGTGACAGCCGCCCCCACAGGGTAAGACGCAGCCCTTGCCCGTCCTCTGACTTTGCCCGCAAGCCCTCCAGAAAGACTGACCTCCGATGATCCGCTCCGCTCTGATGAATGTCATGACCGCCGCTGCTGTGAAGGCTGGACGCGGATTGAAGCGCGATCTGGGCGAAATCGAAAATCTGCAGGTCTCGGTCAAAGGCCCCGGCGATTTTGTTTCGGCCGCCGACACACGGGCTGAACAAGTTCTGTTTGAAGAGCTGAGCAAGTCACGCCCCGGCTATGGCTTCCTGATGGAAGAAGGCGGCGCGATCGAGGGTTCCGACAAATCGCATCGCTGGATCATCGACCCGCTCGATGGCACCACCAATTTCCTGCATGGCCTGCCGGTATTTGCCATTTCCATCGCGCTGGAGCGCGAAGGCCAGCTGATCGCAGGCCTCGTCTATAATCCCGCCAGCGATGACATGTATCTGGCCGAAAAGGGCCAGGGCGCCTGGCACAACAATCGCCGCTTGCGCGTGGCTGAGCGTCGCGATTTTGCCGATGCATTGGTCGCGTGCGGCATTCCCCCGCTGGCACGCGCGCAATTGCACCCGCGCTTCAAGCAGGAACTGGGTGCGGTCATTGCCAAATGCGGCAATATCCGCCGCATGGGCGCCGCCTCGCTCGATCTCGCCATGGTCGCAGCCGGCCAGCTTGATTGCTATTGGGAACGCGGCCTTTCGGCTTGGGATCTGGCCGCCGGTGCGGTTCTGGTCAAAGAAGCTGGCGGCTATGTGTCGGATGCCGATGGTCAAGAGGATTTCATGGGCGCCGGCTCGATCTGCTGCGGCAATGAAACCATGCACCGCGCGCTGCTGGCCACGTTGAAGAAGGCGTGAGGCGGCCGCAAACCACCGCTTGAATGCATCGGCTTTTTAGAGTCTCCTAGACATCAGGTTGCGCCGCATGTTGCGGCGTGGCTGGCATGACACTATTTGCATGACAATAACGGACCTGTGACATGGCCGAACGCGATCCTTATTCGCTTTCCTCACCGCGCATTTTTCTCCTGCGCATTATGGTGTTTCTGATTCTTGCGGCCTTTGTCGCACTCATCCTCTATCGGCAGATTGCCACCGCCTTTCTGGCCAATCCGGGCTTGAACAGTCTGATTCTGGCCGTCATGGCGATTGGTATTTTTCTGGGCCTGCGACAGGTCGTGCAGCTTTTTCCCGAAATCCGCTGGGTCAATGCCATGCGCCGCGGCCTTGCCCACCAAGTGCAACCACCCGTGCTGCTCGCCCCGATGGCGCGGCTGATGGGGCAAGACGGCTATCGCACCATTTCCACCGTCACGCTGCGCGCCATTCTGGATTCGATTGGCACACGTCTGGATGAATCACGCGAGATTGCGCGCTACCTCACAGGCCTGCTGGTTTTCCTCGGCCTGCTCGGCACATTCTGGGGCTTGCTCGAGACGGTCGGCTCGATTGGTGGCGTGATCCGCTCCATGCAGACAGGCTCGGATGCCACTGTCATGTTTGATGATCTCAAAAATGGTTTGGCAGCGCCGATCTCGGGCATGGCC
>CANGRU010000276.1 GCA_947456315.1 Beijerinckiaceae bacterium
ACGCCATGATTGGCGGCAAACACCGCGACCATCGGGCGCAAAATCGTGGGCTTGGATTGGCCCTGCCAAGCGGCCAAAAACTCCACAATCTCTTCCATCCGCCCCAACGCACCGGCGGGCTTGGTCAATTGCGCTTCGCGTTTGCGCACATCCTCAACCATCGGAACGGCCGCTTGCGGCATTTGCGCAAGCAGATGGCGGATGTCGTCGAAAGGCAGACCTGTGGCGGACATGAGATTCTCATCCAAATTGTGTGGCGGCCTGTTTAGGGCCTGTGCGCGCCGAACTCAATCTGCGCGGTTTTTCCCCTCGGGCCGACTCATGCCATGGTCGAAGCCATGTTGACCCTTCCCGCAAGGCTGCTCGCCGATTTCCTCGCCTGTCTGCGCTTTTATTCGCGCTTGCCCGTCCCTGTTCTGCCCTTCGAGGCGGACCCCTATGCCATGCTCGATTTTTCCAAATCGGTGCGGGTGCTGCCCTTTGCGGGCTGGCTGATCGGTGCTGTCGGCGGCTTGGCCTTGCTTGCCGGTGAGGGGCTGAGCCTGCCCCCGCTCGCCACAGCAGGCTTTGCATTGACCCTTCTGATGCTCGCCACCGGTGCCTTTCACGAGGACGGACTGGCCGATACGGCCGATGGCTTGGGTGGCGGTATGACCCTTGAGCGCAAGCTCGAGATCATGAAAGACAGCCGCATCGGCACGTTTGGGGGTGCGGCGCTCATCATGTCGTTGCTGCTGCGTGCCAGCCTTTTGGCGGAAATCCTCACCCATTTCGGCGCGCCTGTGGCCGCCCTGATTCTGGCGGCCTCGGGCGGGGCGTCGCGTGTCGCCGCCCTGCTGCTCCACGCCCTCTTGCCACCCGCCCGCACCGATGGTGCCGCTTGGGCCGCTGCCAAGCCCCTGCCCGCCACGCTGGTTCTGGCGGTGGGGCTTGCGCTGGCGGTTGGTCTGTCGCCCGCACTGGCTGGCGTTGCGCCCCTGCGGCTTGCTCTTGGTCTCGGGCTCATGGGGTTAGCCGCCTTGGCCATGGCGGGCATTGCCCGCCAGCAGATCAAAGGCATGACTGGCGATATTGCCGGCGCCACGCAACAAATTGCGGAAATCCTGTTCCTGACGGCATTGGCCAGCCGGATTGGGCTTTGAGCTCAAGCCGAAGCGGCCTTACAAGACCTCATGAGCGAGATCGAAACACCCTGCCTGAAAATCTGCCTGCTGGATGCGCGGGGCCAATATTGCTTGGGCTGCTATCGCACGCGGGCGGAAGTCGGTGACTGGTCGTCCATGTCCGACGAAGAACGGGCAAATGTGATGGACCAGCTGGCCGCGCGCAAAGACGCGATCAATAACCCAAAATAGACGCCAGAAAGCGCAGCGAGACGAGCAGCAGGAATGTGCCAAAAGCCATTTCCAGATGCCGCTTCGACAAAGCATGCGCGATCTTCACGCCAATCGGGGCCGTCAGCACACTCACGGGTGCGAAAGCGGCAATGCCGATCAGGGACACAAAGCCCAGCGACAAGGGCGGCAAATTGGTTTTGTCCCAACCCGCCAGCACATAGCCAATGGCGCCCGGAATCGAAATCAGCACGCCCACACCCGATGATGTCGCCACCGCCTGATGAATGGTGCGCCCATAAAAGGTGAGAAACATGGTGGAGAGCTGCCCGCCGCCAATGCCCATCAACGCCGACAACACGGCATTGACCAAACCGAACACGCGCAAGGAATGGCCCTTGGGCACATCATCACCCAGTTTCCATTTGAGATTGAACAGCAAGCGCATCGCGCTGATGCCGGCAATGCCGACGAACACAAATTTGAAAACATAAGGCGGCGCATAGCGGGCAATGAACGAGCCGATCAGCACGCCAAACACGGTCGGGATCGCCCAGGCTTTCAACACATCCATATCCACCGCGCCGCGCTCGCGATGCGCACGGAAAGAACGAATGGAGGTGGGAATGATAATGGCAAGCGAAGTACCAACGCTCAGCGGCATGCGCACCTCTTCCGGCACATTCAGCACACGGAACAATTCATAAAGCACCGGCACGATGAGCGCTCCGCCGCCCACGCCGAACACACCCGCCAGAATCCCCGTGATGGCCCCGGCGCCTGCCAAAGCCACGACCAGAAAAATGATTTCGTTGAGATCATATCCAAACATGAGGCCCTGCGCGGCTTGGGGAACATCCCGCGCTTCATGGGCCATAAGCCAAGCGGCTGCAAGCCCTGTAGCAAGCCCTACGGCAAGTCCCACCGCCCAAGGCCTGACATATTCAGCACATCAGGCCGCTCGGCCGCGCAGTTTCACAATGGATGGCGTGTGTGCGTGCAGACAAACGTCACGCTTCAGCGGATGCCGAGCCATAGACATCGGCCGAAGTGCGCAGCACATGCCCCATGGCTTCGCGCAGCACTTCGACACCAGCACCACGCAGCGGCGCTTTGGTTGCAATTGTGCGCCGCCACAGGCGCGCACCCGGCAGGCCCGCAAACAGGCCCAGCATATGGCGCGACATGTCATGCAGACGATAGCCTTCCGCCAGACGCGCTTCGATATAAGGCAGATAGGCTTCGACCGCGGCAAACGCATCGACATGGGGCGCAGGCTCGCCAAACACAAACGGATCCACTTTCAACAACAGATCCGGATTGTGATAGGCCGCGCGCCCCAGCATGATGCCATCCAGCGTATCGAGTTGCGGCAGACCTTCTTCCACGCTTTGGATGCCGCCATTGATCGACATGGGCAGGCGCGGAAAATCAGCCTTCAGCTGGTGCACCAGCTCATAATCGAGCGGGGGAATATCGCGGTTCTCTTTGGGGCTGAGCCCCTGCAACCAAGCCTTGCGCGCATGGACGATCAACCCGTCCACACCCGCTTGCACCAGCGCCTGCGTCATCGCCCACAAAGCTTCGCGCGGCTCTTGATCATCGACACCAATGCGGCATTTCACGGTGACGGGCAGTTTCACTGCCGCTTTCATCGCCGCCACGCAATCAGCCACCAGCTGCGGCTCGCGCATCAGGCAAGCCCCGAAAGCGCCATTCTGCACGCGGTCTGACGGACAGCCGCAATTCAGATTGATTTCGTCATAGCCAAAATCTTCGCAAATTTTGGCGCAAGCTGCGAGCGCCTGCGGATCCGAGCCGCCAAGCTGCATAGCCACAGGATGTTCGACATCATCAAAGCCCAGAAGGCGATTGCGATCACCATGAAGGATCGCGCCCGTGGTCACCATTTCCGTATAGAGCAGCGCATGGCGCGACAAGGTGCGATGGAAGACGCGGCAATGCCGGTCTGTCCAATCCATCATC
>CANGRU010000277.1 GCA_947456315.1 Beijerinckiaceae bacterium
ATCTGACGGTCTTCCAGAGCGGCTCAACCATGCGGCACGCTGATGGGCAATGAGAAGACAACACGCAAGCCCGGCGCATTGTCTTCAATGCGCAACTCGCCGCCATGCAATTTCACAATGGCCTGTGCCATCGACAAGCCAAGGCCCGATCCCGGTCGCGAGCGGGCACCTTCCAGCCGCACAAACCGGTCTGTGACACGCGTGCGGTCGGCAACCGCAATCCCCTGCCCGCTATCTGCAATGAACAGCTCGACACGATCTTCCACTTGCCGCACACCGGCCGAAATGCTGCGTGAGGTCTCGCTCAACCCGTATTTCAAAGCATTGTCGATGAGATTGGCGAGCGCTTGGCCCATCAATTCGCGATTGGCTGAAATGGTCAGACCCGGCTCCATCGACACGACAATCTGCGCCCCATTGTCTTCCGCCAGCGGTTCATAAAGCTCGACCACATCGCCCAGAATATCGGCCGGATCACATGGCTTCATCTCGCCAGCGGCTTGCCCTGCTTCCAACCGTGCAATGGTCAGGAGCGCATTGAAAATCCGGATCAGACCATCTGATTCCTCGATCACCCGCTCCAGACCCTCGCGATAAACCGCCTGCGAACCGTCAGCGCGCAAAGCCTCTTCCGCATTGTTGCGCAGACGCGTCAGCGGTGTTTTGAGATCATGGGCAATATTGTCGGAGACTTCTTTGAGGCCGGCCATCAGCTCGTCAATGCGCTCCAGCATGGCATTGAGATTATAGGCCAGACGATCGAGCTCATCATGGCTGCCAGATAAGGGCAGACGGCGCGACAAATCGCCTTTCATGATTTCATGGGCTGAGGCACTGATGGCATCGACACGCTGCAAAACGCGCCGCGCCACAAACAGGCCACCCAGAGTGCCGATCAAAATCAGCCAGGCCAGAGAGGTAAACAGAGCGCGGCCCATCACCTCATGCAAGGCTTCCCGATCACCGAGATCGCGCCCCACCAAGAGCCGGAAACCACCGGGCAGAACAAACACCCGCGCCAAAGCGCGATGCTGGTGATCTGTTTCACGGTCATCATCGCGCCGATAGCTGGTCTCGATCAGACCGGGCGTTTCCAGAGCACCGGCTTGCAGCTCGATGACATTGCCAGCAATCGACTGACCCGTCGGGCTGGTCGCCAGATAGAGCGAGGCGCCGGGCTGGCGGATGCGCTGCTCGATCACAAAGACAAGGCGGCGCAAACCGCCTTGCGCATATTGTTCCGACAGGCCTTTGATTTCGGCATCAATGGTCGAGGTGATCTGATCATCCATCAGCCCCTTCACGTTCCACGCCACACGCCCGAGCACCAGCCCTGCGCCAATCGCAAAGAGGACGAGATAGGCCAGCGAGAGCTTGAAAGCTGTCGTGCGGAACAGTTTACCGAACGCTGTCACGGATCATATATCCAGCGCCGCGAATGGTGTGGAGCAAGGGTGTCTGAAACCCCTTGTCAATCTTCGAGCGCAGGCGCGAAATGTGCACATCGATGACATTGGTCTGGGGATCGAAATGATAATCCCAGACATTTTCCAAAAGCATGGTGCGCGTCACCACCTGTCCTGCATGCTGCATCAAATATTCGAGCAGGCGGAATTCGCGCGGCTGAATCAAAATCTCTTTGCCATCGCGGGTCAGCTTGTGAGAGAGACGATCCAGCTCGAGCCCCCCGATGCGCAGCACCGTCACATCCGAAGCGCCCACACCTTTGCGCCGCTGCAGCACTTCCACACGCGCCAGCAATTCGGAGAAAGCATAGGGTTTGGCAAGATAATCATCGCCACCGGCGCGCAACCCCTTCACGCGGTCGTCCACTTGACCGAGCGCCGAGAGGATCAGCACGGGCGTATCGATTTTTTGTTCGCGCAAACCGCCAATCAGCGACAGGCCATCCAGCTTGGGCAACATGCGATCGACAATCAGCACGTCATAGGCGCCATCGCGCGCCATGGCATAGCCTTCCAGACCATCGGGCGCATGGTCGGCCACATGGCCCGCCTCGCGAAAAGCTTTCACGAGATAGGCGGCAGAGTCTGGATCGTCTTCAATGATCAAGAGGCGCATGGGCGCAATCATAACCTTTTCCAGCCGTCGTGCCTTTTAAAAAAGGCGGGGCAGCACGCCGCCCCGCCATTTGCAAACCCAAAAATGTGTCAGCCGGCGGGCGCAATCGCGATATAGCGCGTGTTGTCACCCGATTTGACCCGCAAAAGCAAAGCGCGGCGACCTTCTTTGCGGGCATTGGCCAAAGCCACGCTCACGTCAGATGGCCGCTCGACTTTCTGTCCGCCGGCTTCCAGAATCAGATCACCAGCCTTGAGGCCGGTGGCGGCCGCCGCCCCATCGGGCGCGACCTGCGCCACAACAACACCCTCACGCGGCGCGCCTGGCCCGGCTGATGCCGGGGCCAGTGTGAGGCCCAGACCGGCCAAGGAATTGCGCTCAGCCCCACCCTCACGTCCATTGCTGTCTGCGCGGCGTGGCTTGTCTTGCGGCAGCGTGCCAAGCGTCACTTTGACAACTTGCTCCTTGCCATCACGCCAATAGGTGAGCTCGGCCTGTTTGTCAGGTCCGGTGCCTGCAATCTTGCGTGCCAACTCCCGCGGGCCCTCAATGCGCTCACCGTTCACAGCCGTGATGATGTCACCCGAGCGGATACCAGCTGCGCCCGCTGGCGAGCCGTTTTGCAATTCGGAAACAAGCGCACCCTTGGCGTCTTTCACGCCAAGGCTATCGGCAATGTCTTGTGTCACGGGCTGGATTTGCACACCGATCCAGCCGCGCGCCACAGCGCCTTTGTTGCGCAAGGACTCGATCACATCGCGTGCGACTTCTGTGGGAATGGCAAAACCGATGCCGACCGAGCCGCCAGAGGGCGAGAAGATGGCCGTATTCACACCAACCACTTCGCCCCGCGTGTTGAAGGTCGGTCCACCGGAATTGCCGCGATTGACGGACGCATCAATCTGCAAAAAATCATCATAGGGTCCGGCGCCAATATCGCGCCCGCGCGCCGACACAATGCCGGCTGTGACCGTGCCGCCCAGTCCGAAAGGATTGCCCACCGCAATCACCCAGTCACCCACGCGCGGCATGTCGCGCGCAAAAGCAACTTTTGTGAAGGGGCCTTTGTCTTTGATCTTCAAAAGCGCCAGATCGGTGCGCGGATCCGTGCCCACCACATCAGCGGCCACATTGCGCCCGTCATCCAGCGCAATCGTCACTTCGGTGGCATGCTCGACCACATGATTATTGGTCACCACATAACCATCGTCAGAAATGATAAATCCGGAACCCA
>CANGRU010000278.1 GCA_947456315.1 Beijerinckiaceae bacterium
CGATTGAAACCGGCGCACAAAATTATCTCGTGCTGGAACGCGGGTCCATCCAGCGCCAATCTCCCGATGCCTCCGATCCTGCGATCATTGTGTTTGAGCGCTATGCCATCGATCTCGCCCAATTTGGCAGCGATGATGCAGGCCCGTTGCGCGCGCGCGAACGCACGACCACCGATTTGCTGATGCGCGATCCCAACGAGCCGATGGTGCGCTCCTTGGCGGGACGTTTCCGTCAGGAATTGCATGAGCGCTTTTTGAACCCGATTTACGGGCTTGTTTTCGGCATGATCGCATTTGTCGCTCTCTGCCAGCCTAAAACGACACGCCAAGGACGCGGCCTTGCCATCGCGGGTGCCATCACTGTAGCGCTGGCGATGCGCATTGCGGGCTTTGGCACATCGGCCATGATCGTGCGCAGCGAAGCGGCTGTGCCGATTGCCTATGCCATGCCTGCGCTCGTCTTTTTGCTGGCGCTGTTGCATGCACTACGACCTGATTTGCTGGCGCAGCTGATCGCCCGCCTGACAAGCCTTGCCGACAAGGAGCGCGCGACATGATCGGACGCACGCTCGGGCTTTATCTGGCGGGCCGTTTCACCCGCGCTATTTTGTCGGTCTTCGGCACGATCTTCGTGCTCGTCTATCTCATCGACTTTGTCGAAATGCTGCGTCGCGCTGGCGACATTGCCAATGTCACAGCGCTCAATCTGGCATTTCTGACGTTCTTGCGCGTGCCCGCCGTGACCGAGCAGATATTGCCCTTCGCGACCTTGGGCGGAGCCATGCTGGCTTTCATCGGCCTGACACGACGCCTCGAACTGGTTGTGGCGCGCAGCGCCGGCATTTCAGTCTGGCAATTTCTGATGCCCCCGCTCGCCATTGTTTTGCTGATCGGCATCGCCTCGGTGACCATTTACAATCCGCTCTCGGCGCTGATGAAGCAAAAGGCTGATGCGATCGAAATATCGCTCTTTGGCCGGACCGAGCCGAGCCAAGGCGACACCAGCCTATGGCTGCGCCAGCGCAGTGCCAACGGCCAATCCATCCTGCGCGCCGAGAAATCGAGCGATGCGGGCACGCGGCTGGGGGGCGTCTCCGCCTTTGTCTTCGACCTCAGCAACCGTTTTGTCGAGCGGGTCGAGGCCACCCGCGCCCATCTCGAGGCTGGCGCCTGGGTGCTGGAACAGGCCCGTCTCATCCGTCCCGGTGAAGAGCCCCGCGATCTCGACACATACCGCCTGCCTACCTACCTCTCGGCCAGCCAGATCAGCCAGTCCTTCGTGACGCCCGAAGCCGTGCCCTTCTGGAGCCTGCCCGACTTCGTCGAACGGACCCGGGCGGCAGGCCTCGATGCGACACCTTACCGGCTGAAATATCAGGTTCTTCTGGCCCGCCCCCTGCTCCTTTTGGCCATGGTTCTGATTGCGGCCTGTTTTTCCTTAAGGTTCTTTCGATTTGGTGGTGTAGCGCGGACGGTTTCGGGTGGCGTAGCCGCGGGCTTCGTGCTTTATGTCATCACGAAACTGGTCACAGACTTGGGCGGAGCGGGACTCATCAGTCCTATCGTCGCGGCCTGGGGCCCAGCCCTCGCGGGTGGCTTGTTGGCATGTTTGGTTCTTTTGTATCTGGAGGACGGTTGATAGGCCGGCTTTTGGGGTCCTTTTCGAAGGTGCGAGACCGATCGGGTCTTGCCTCGACGATTTTGTCCGCCACACGGTGCGCCGTGGGGACGCCTTCGCACGCCTTCATCCGCTCCTTCGGCCTCACGCTGACTTTGGCGGTCAGCGCTGCCGCTCTCCTGCCCTCTCCTCTCGATCATGCGTCAGCTGTCGCGCAAACCATCAATGATCGTTTTGCGAAGAAAGAGGGCGACAGCAAAGATCGCCTGCTCGTTCAGGCCAAAGAACTGATCTACGACAACAAGAACGATACTGTTTCGGCCAACGGCAATGCGCAGGTCTATTATCAAGGGCGCGTGCTCGAAGCTGATCGTGTGATCTATGACCAGAAGAGCCGCCGCGTGTTTGCGGAAGGCCGCGTCCGCATGACGGAATCGGATGGCACGATTTCCCATGCTGATCGCCTAGACCTGACCGATGATTTCCGCACCGGCTTCATCGACAGTCTGAAGACTGACACATCCGACCGCACGCATTTGAGCTCACCGCGTGTCGAACGCGTCGATGGCGATTCCGTTTTTGAAAAAGGCATCTACACAGCGTGCGATGCCTGTAAGGATGATCCGACCAAGCCGCCGTTCTGGCAGGTGCGCGCCAAACGCGTGATCCACAAAAACGACGAGCAGACCATTTATTACGAGGAAGCCACCCTCGAATTGTTTGGTCAGCCGATTGCTTATCTGCCGTATTTTTCTGCGCCCGATCCTTCGGTGAAGCGCAAATCGGGTTGGCTCGCGCCCCATTATATCGTCAAAGACAAACTCGGCTTTGGTGTCGCTACGCCCTATTTCTGGGCCATCTCACCCTCGTCCGATCTGACCGTGACGCCCACTGTCATGACGCGCCAAGGCGTGCTGATGGATGCCGAATATCGCCAGCGTCTGGTCAATGGCTCCTACACCGTCCGTGGCATGGGCATATTGCAACGTGACCCCGGCGCTTTTCTTGATGCGCCCTATGGTGCGGGCAATCGCAATTTCCGCGGCTCGGTGGATAGCACGGGCGAATTCTGGCTGAACGAAAAATGGCGTTTCGGTTGGGATGCGGGCTTTGCCACCGACAAATATTTCTCGCAGGATTATCGCGCGCAAAACCTGACGCTGACCGCCAATTACTTCCGCGAGCGCACCTCGCAGGTGTTTTTGAATGGTCAGGCGGATCGCGGCTATTTCGATCTGCGCGGCTATTACTTCCAAGGCCTGTCAGCCTACGATCGCCAGGATCAGCAGCCGCTGGTTGCGCCCTCGCTCGACTACAACAAAACCTTTGATGTGCGCCCGGCAGCCAGCGCCGGCATTGGCGGACAGGTTGAACTCGATCTCAATCTGACAGCCATCTCGCGTCAGCAAGCCGTGTTTGAATCGACCGGCGCGCAGCTGCGCGATTCCACTTATGGCCTCTATTCCACCTGCGCGACATTCGATCGCACCAATTGCATGCTGCGCGGCATGGCGGGCGAATATACGCGTGCCACCGCCACCGCGACCTGGAAGCGTCAATTTGTTGATGGCATCGGTCAGGTCTGGACGCCCTTTACCTTCGCCAATCTGAACGGCTCATGGCTGGCACTCGACAAGACCGGCACATATTACGCAGGTTCGAGCCTGCTTGGCCGCAACACCGACCAGATGACCTTC
>CANGRU010000279.1 GCA_947456315.1 Beijerinckiaceae bacterium
ACAACGAGCAGGCCAGACGTATCTTTGTCGATGCGATGCACGATGCCGGGGCGTTTCACGCCACCAATGCCCGACAGGCTGTCGCCGCAATGGGCGATCAGCGCATTCACCAAAGTGCCTGTCTCATGGCCACCTGCGGGATGCACGACAAGGCCAGCGGGTTTGTCGATGACGATGAGGTGCTCATCTTCATAGACAATATGGAGCGGAATATTTTCGCCGCGCGGTTCGGCTGGCAGGGGCGGTGGAATGTCCACCGTGATGACTTGGCCGGCGCGCACTTTGGCGCCCGCATCCAGCACGTTTTTTGTGTCGACCTGCACGCGGCCTTCTTCGATCAGGCTGCGCAAGCGCGTGCGCGACAGGGCCACGCCAGCAGCACTCGCGCGCGCGGCCAACACTTTGTCGAGGCGCTGTCCGGCCTCTTCAGGCGTGACTTCATAGACACTAGCCCCCGTCTCGGGAGTGGCGAGCGGGGCGGTGGGGAGCTTGCGCTCCTTGGGACGCATCCGCTCGGCCCGTTCGGCTTCTGCGGTGATCCCGGCCTGGTAGCGGCGTTTGGCGTGCTGGTTCATGGGAGAAGCCCATAGCACGTCCCGCGGTTTGCCACTAAACGTCAGGCATCTTTTTTTGACCCATCTCGGTTTTTGACCCAAGTCAGGCCTGCCCCGTGCCGCAATCTGCCATGAAAACAGCCGCCGTTATCGGTGCAGGCCCCGCAGGCCTGATGGCCGCACAGGAAATGGCCCGTGCCGGACTGGCGGTGACGATCTTTGACCGCATGCCGACGCCGGCACGCAAATTCCTGCTGGCGGGGCGCGGCGGCCTCAATCTGACCCATAGCGAGCCGCTGGACATTTTCATGACGCGCTATGGTGCGGCGGCTGATCACCTGCGTCCCCTGATCGCGGCCTTCACACCACAGATGTTGCGCGACTGGAGCGCGGAGCTGGGCGAACCCACATTTGCTGGCTCCAGCGGCCGGGTCTTTCCCAAAAGCTTCAAAGCCTCGCCGCTGTTGCGCGCATTGCTGCGTCGCCTTGAGGGGATGGGCGTGCGTTTGGCGGCGCGCCACAGATTTTCAGGCTTTGATGAAACCGGTCGCCCGATCCTGTGCGATGAAACAGGTGCGCGTGTGGCGCCTGATTTTGATGCTTATGTCTTTGCGCTGGGCGGCGCGTCATGGCCCAAGCTTGGGTCGGATGCGCGCTGGTGCGATGCCTTTGCGGCGCGCGGGTTTTCCGTTCATCCCTTTCAGCCCGCCAATTGCGGTTTTGATGTGGATTGGTCGGAGCATTTCATCTCGCGCTTTGCCGGTGTGCCGCTGAAATCCGTGCGGCTGTCCTGTGGTGATCAGGAAACGCGTGGCGAAGTGATGATTGCGCAAAGCGGCGTCGAGGGCGGCGGTATTTATGCGCTGTCAGCACCCTTGCGCGATATGATTGCGCGGGACGGCGTTGCAACTTTGCAGATTGATTTGCGCCCCGATGTGAGCGTGGATGAATTGACTGAGCGACTGTCGCGTCCGCGTGGCGGGCAATCGCTGTCCAACATGTTGCGGAAATCGGCAGGTTTGCCGCCTGTGGCGGTGGCCCTGTTGCGCGAGGTGCAACGCGCCTTGCCGGATGAGGCGCACGCGCTTGCGACTTTGATCAAAGCCTTGCCTTTGGCGCTGCTGCGCCCGCGTCCGATTGCGCGGGCGATTTCATCTGCAGGTGGTCTGGCCTTCAGTGACGTCGATGAACATCTGATGTTGCGCAAGGCGCCGGGGCTTTTTGTCTGCGGCGAAATGCTTGATTGGGAAGCCCCGACCGGGGGTTACCTGTTGCAGGCCTGTTTTGCGACCGGCTTTGTGGCGGGACAGGCCGCAGCCCGTTATGTTGCCAAATGAAACGCGTGAAACTTGGGTTTGGCTTTTGGCGGGGCCGCAGCCCATAATGGGTATGGATCAACAGAATCAGGGGCGGGAAGTCGCGTGAATTCTCTGGAGCGCATGATCGTCATTCTCGATCTTTTCGAGGGTGAACGGCTTGAGTGGACGCTGGAAGATATGCAGGCGCGGCTCGGCTATACGCGCTCGACTCTGTATCGCTATCTGAAAGTGCTGACTGATACGGGGCTGCTCACATCGCTATCCGAGGTGGGTTACACTTTGGGCCCGCGCATCGCTGAACTTGATTATTCGATGCGCGAACGTGACCCGCTGATTTCGGCCAGCCGCCCCGTCATGGCCGAGCTGGTCACCGATGTGCCGGGCATTGCTCTCTTGTGCCGGCGTTATCGCAGCCGCGTTTTGTGCGTGCATCAGGAACAGGGCACGGCGTCATTCCAATCCAATTATGAGCGCGGGCTGGCGCGGCCTTTATTTCAAGGTGCGGCTTCGCGCATTATTCTGGCTCATCTGCCCTCCGCTCAGGTGCGCAAGATTTATGAAGCCGATCGGGATGCTGTCGAACAGGCGGGATTGGGTGCCTCGCTGAACGAAATGCGCGCCAGTTTGCGGGGCATCCGCCAGGCCGGTTTCGATATCACCGAAAGTCAGGTGACGCGTGGTGTCACCGGTGTGGCGGCTCCGATTTTCGACCGCCGCAACACGATCCTCGGCTCCTTGAGCCTGACACTGGGCGAGGACCATCTGCCTCCGGAGCGGCTGACACAGGTGGCCGGCCGCGTCATACACTGCGCGCGGACTGTGACGCGCGCCATTGCCCGCGACGGCGCCTGAGCCGCGCACCAATTCCTGTGGCCAGCGCAGGGCGAAACCTGTATGGAAACAGGCGACGGACCCCCGCCTAACGGGGGCCGCAACCATTCAAGACTGACGCAAGCAGCGGAGGAAGACGACCATGACCGATCTGGGTCAATTGAAGGAAGAACTCGTCACGGCGAACCATATTCTCGCCCATCATCATGTTGTCGATTCCTTCGGCCACATTTCGGTTCGCCATCCTGAAAATCCGAACCACTTTTTGATGTCGCGTGCGCGTGCGCCTGCTTGCACCGTTGAAAACGACATTATGGAATTCACGCTCGACGGCCAGATCGTTGGTCACGAGCCCGGCAAGCCTTATTCGGAGCGCTTCATTCACGGCGCCATTCTTGAAGCGCGTCCGGACGTGATGTGCGTCGTGCACAATCACAGCCCGAATGTTGTGCCCTTCACAGTCACGGGCCGCAAGATGCGCCCGATCATGCATATGTGCGCACCGATCGGCACGGATATTCCCAACTGGGATATCGGCACGAAGTTTGGTTATGAAACCAATCTGCTCGTCA
>CANGRU010000280.1 GCA_947456315.1 Beijerinckiaceae bacterium
GGCGATGAATTTGCCATTCTGCAGGCGCAAGTCACATCAGGAGAAGATGCCGCAGAATTTGCCCGCCGTATTCTGGAGGTGGTGGCGGAGGCATCCGATTTTGAAAATAGCGGATTGCGCACCAGTGCCAGCATTGGCATTGCAATTCATCCTGATGATGGGCTGGATGGCGAAGACCTTTTGAAGAACGCCGATCTGGCCATGTATCGCGCCAAGGGCGAGCAGGGCAATGCGTTTTGCTTTTATGCCGCCGACATGCAAATGCGTGCGCGCAATGATGCCTTGCTGGACGGAGAATTGCGTCGCGCTTTGGAGAATGATGAGTTTCTGCTCTATTACCAGCCGCAAATTGATATGCGCAGCGGCGATATTATTGGTGCGGAAGCCTTGCTGCGCTGGAACAGGCCCGGCAATGGCATTGTTGGCCCCGGCGTTTTCCTGACACGCTGCGAGGAAAACGGCCTGATCATCCCGCTCAACGAATGGGTGCTGCGCGAGGCTTGTCGCGAAGCGCGCGGCTGGCAGGATATGGGCTTGGCCTTGCGTGTCAGTGTCAATTTGTCGCCCGTGCAGTTCCGCAAACGCCATATGCCCGAGCTGATCAAAAGCGTGTTGCAAGAAAGCGGGCTCGCCCCGCAATCGCTTGATCTTGAACTGACCGAGAGCATTGTCGTCAGAGATTTTGATGCGGTCGCAGCTGATTTGCAGCAAATGCTCGATATGGGCGTGCATGTGTCCATTGATGATTTCGGCACAGGCTATTCTTCGCTGTCCTATGTCAAAAATTTCCCCGTTGATCGGCTCAAAGTGGACCAGAGTTTTGTGCGCAATCTGACGCATGATGCCAATGATGCGGCGATTGTGCGGGCCATTGTTACGCTCGGCCACAGTCTTGGTCTGAAGGTTGTGGCGGAGGGGGTCGAGACGCCTGAGCAATTGGCCCGCTTGCGCGATGAAGGTTGCGATGAAGCGCAAGGCTATTATTTTGGCCGTCCCGTGCCAGCTTGGGATTTCATCGCTCTGGCTGCGCAATGGCCGCAGCTGGCCGCCAGCGCTTGAGCGACAGCATGCAGGCGATGGCGACACTCTTTGCGTGGATCAAGGCGCGCTTGTCAGCGCGGCCCGACAGCGAACATGAGCTGACGCTGAGCCGTCTGGCACTGAGCCTGATCGCTTTTCTGGCGCTGTTCATCGGCTATCTGGGCGGCAGCGACGAGCATCGGCATTATCTGGAACAAGTCGGCCTGTATTTTGTCGCCTTCACGGGTGCGACACTTTTCCTTTTTGCGCATTTGCTGTGGCGGCCGGGTGTCTCGCGCTTTCGCCGCTATCTTGGCATTCCGATTGATATAGGCTGTGTCTCTTATCTTCTGCATTCGGGTGATGAGCTGACGGCTTTCACCTATCCGATTTTTCTCTGGGCGATTTTCGGCAATGGTTTCCGCTTCGGTGTGAAATATCTTTTTGTCTCGGCCATCTTCGGTTTTATTGGTTTTCTGGGTGTGATTGTCACCACGCCATTCTGGCGGGACAATCGCGAATTAAGTGCGGGTCTCTTGCTCGCGCTGGTCATTTTGCCGGTTTATGTGTCGGTCCTGATCCGTCGCCTGTCAGAAGCCAAGCGTCAGGCTGAAGAAGCCAGTCGCGCCAAAAGTCTGTTTCTCGCCTCTATCAGCCATGAGCTGCGCACGCCGCTCAACGCTGTGATTGGTTTGAGTGACATGCTGGCTGGCACCAAGCTTGATCAAGAGCAGGCTGATATGGCGCGCACGATTGGCAAATCAGGCCGCTCGCTGCTGGGTCTCATCAATTCCCTGCTGGATTTGTCGCGCATGGAAATCGGCAACAAGCCGCAGATGAATGTTTTTGATCTGCATGAGCTGATGGGCGATATCCGCGCCATGCTCGATGTGCAGGCCAAGGCCAAGGGCATTGATCTTCTGTTACAGATTGATGAGGGCGTGCCGCAATTTGTGTCGGGTTCCATGCGGCATTTTGAAGAAGTGCTGATCAATCTGTGCGGCAATGCGGTGAAGTTTACGACCCGCGGCTATGTGCGCATGGCAGTTCAGGTCGCTGCCCATGCGGAGGACAGCATACGTTTGCGCTTTGATGTTACCGACACAGGCATCGGCATTGCGCCGGAGGCTCAGGCGCGGATCTTTGAATCGTTCACGCAAGCAGATGAGACGATCATTGACCGGTTTGGCGGCACAGGCCTTGGCCTGTCGATTGCGCGACAATTGGTTCAGGCCCATGGCGGCGACATCGGCGTGCAAAGCGCGGTTGGTCGTGGTTCGACCTTCTGGTTCGAGATGGATGTGGGGCTGGCGCAAGCTCCGCAGCCACAAGTGGCGGAGGGTCTGGGCGCTGCATCGCGTGCTTTGCGTATTCTGGTGGCGGAAGACAACCGCACCAATCAAATGGTGATTGCGCGCATTCTGGAGCAGGGCGGTCATTCAGTCATGATCGTCGAGAATGGAGATGCGGCTGTCGATCTTTTGTTGCAGGACGATTTTGATCTGGTCCTGATGGATCTCAACATGCCGGTGATGAACGGGCTTGATGCGTCCAAATTCTACACTTTCGCCATGCTGGGGCAGGAGCGTGCGCCGATTGTGGCTCTGACAGCCGATGCAACTGAGGACAGTGCGCGCAAATGCGCAGAAGCGGGCATGGTCGCTTGTTTGAACAAACCGATCGAAGCCAAAGCGCTTCTCGAGGCTGTCGCGCGCCATGCCCGCGTGCCCGCTTCTGTGCCCACCGCTGTGGCAACTCAGGTCGCGTGTCAGGAAGCCCCTCCAGCCGATGTGGCCTGCGCTGTTGATCCACGCGCCCTGTCTGATCTTGAAAAACTGGGCGGCAAAACATTTGTCAGCGACATTGTTGCACAATTTGTCAGTGACGCCGCCGGTGTCCTGCAAGACTTGCAGCAGGCTGTGCAGATGCAGGACGTTTCAGGCTTTCGCGATCATGCCCATGCTTTGCGCTCCTGCGCTGCCAATGTCGGGGCGCAGGCCATTTTTCAACGCTGCCTCACTTTGCGAGCAATTGATGCGCATGAGCTCGCCCGTGACGGCTTTGCTCAATTGCACGCGCTTGAAGCCGAATTTGTGGCAGCGCGTGCGGCGCTACAACCTCATCTCTCACAGGCTTAGGTTTTTACCCACGCCCCAATCGTTTGCGTTGTGCAGCTGCCAATCGTTCCATCCGGCGCAAATCACTCTCACCGAGCTGCATAGCCGTGTTGACCCAGATGTCGGTGA
>CANGRU010000281.1 GCA_947456315.1 Beijerinckiaceae bacterium
CCGTGTTGAGATAACCAACACCCAAATAGAGCAACATTTCTTCAACATCGAGATTAAGCGACACGCGCATATTGTCGATGGACGCAAAAAAACTGCGCAGCGCGATAAGCTGGGCCGCTTCAGAAACACCCTCTTTGGTGACAAGGTTCACAACAGTCGATGACACGGGTTGATGTTCCTTCATCTGTCTGATGAGCAAGCCTCATTTTAGGTTCTCAGGCTCCGGTAAAGCTGCAAAGAACATCGCAATCAACGTGCTATTTGTTTCTATTCTCAAAATAGTCCATAAGCGGTGAAAGCTGGAGCCGGGCCAGCCTCAAAGCCTCGGTTGCAAGCCAACTCTCGACATGGCACGGAACCCCCATGAGCGCGCCCACACAATCTCCCGATCTTCCCCGTATTTCCTTCGTGTCCCTCGGCTGCCCAAAGGCACTCGTGGACAGCGAACGCATCATCACGCAATTGCGCGCGGAAGGGTATGAAATCACCCGCAATCATTCCGGCGCTGACGCTGTAATCGTCAACACATGCGGGTTTCTGGATAGCGCCAAGGCTGAATCGCTCGACGCCATTGGTGCGGCGATGAAAGAAAACGGCAAAGTCATTGTCACCGGCTGCATGGGTGCAGAACCCGAGCAGATCCGTGATCGCTTCCCCAATGTTTTGGCGATCACAGGCCCTCAAGCATATGAGAGCGTGATGGGGGCTGTGCATCAGGCCGTGCCGCCTGCGCATGATCCTTTCCTGGATCTTGTGCCACCGCAGGGCGTTAAGCTGACACCGCGCCATTATGCCTATTTGAAGATTTCCGAAGGCTGCAACAACCGCTGCTCCTTCTGCATCATCCCGAAATTGCGTGGCGATCTCGTTTCGCGGCCCATCGGAGATGTTTTGCGCGAGGCAGAAAAACTGGTGACCGCCGGCGTGAAGGAATTGCTGGTCATCTCACAAGATACATCGGCTTATGGCCTTGATCTGAAATATGCGCAGAGCCAGTACAAAGACCGGTCGATCAGCACTCGCTTCTATGATCTGTCAAAGGAACTCGGTAGCCTCGGTGCATGGGTGCGCTTGCATTATGTGTACCCCTACCCGCATGTCGATGATGTGCTTGAGCTCATGGCTGAGGGTCTGGTGCTGCCCTATCTCGACATCCCGTTTCAACATGCCTCTCCCAATGTGCTGAAGGCAATGAAGCGCCCCGGCAATATCGACAAGACGCTAGAGCGGATTCGCAAATGGCGTGAGATTTGTCCTGACCTCACCTTGCGCTCTACATTTATCGTCGGCTTTCCCGGCGAGACAGAAGAAGATTTTGAACTGTTGCTCGACTGGCTTGGTGAAGCCAAGCTCGATCGCGTTGGCGCCTTTAAATATGAAGCAGTGACAGGCGCTGTCGCCAATGATTTGGGCCTCGCTCCTGTACCTGAAGAGATCAAGGACATTCGTTATCGTCGCTTTATGGAAAAGCAGCAGGCAATCAGTTCCAAACTTCTTGGACAAAAAGTTGGCAAGCGCTTGCAGGTCATTATTGATCAACCAGGCCCCACAGTCTCAAAAGGGCGCAGCAAATCCGATGCACCTGAAATCGATGGTTCGGTTTATGTGGCATCACGCAGACCCTTGCGTGCCGGTGATATTGTCTCTGTGAAGATCGAGCGGGCCGATGCTTATGACCTGCACGGCATTGCCGTCTAAAGAAAAACCCGGCCTGCCCTCGCAAGGGCGCCGGGTGAGAAGTTGGTCCCGGGCTGACGCGAGGAGGGAGGCACCTCGCTCCGGAACACCTCTGATCATATGAAAGCAAAAGCTGTTCTGCGATGGGGACTTGCTTAGACTTTTGGTGCCCGCCCCTATCGCTCGGGCATGAAAGACTGCCCCAATGAGGCTGGCGCAACAGCCCCGCGCCGATGGCGCACAGACAGGATAATCAAAGCAACAATCGTGACGATATAAGGCATGGCCGTCAGCAATTGACCGGGAATGCCAAGCGCTGCGGCTTGTGCATGCAATTGTAAAACTGTTGCGCCGCCAAACAGCAAGGCACCTGCAAAAGCATAGGCAGGTCGCCACGAGGCAAATACAACAAGAGCCAGCGCAATCCAGCCACGTCCTGCCGTCATTCCCGGCGCCCAAAACGGCGTGTAGGACAAGGACAAGTAGGCGCCCGCCAATCCTGCACAAGCCCCACCGAATAAAACGGCCAGAAAGCGGACACCACGCACCGGCAAACCCAGAGCATGGGCTGAATGATGGTTTTCACCAACTGCACGCAACACGAGCCCAGCCCGCGTGCGCGATAAAAACCAGCTTGTTGCTATTACCAAAGCCCATCCCGCATAGACAAAAATATCGTGCGAAAAAAACAGCGCTCCGATAATTGGCAGATCGCTCACATAAGGAATGGCCAGATGAAGCATCGCATCACGCTTCATGCCAATAAAACCCGAACCTATGAGCCCTGCTAAACCGGTTCCCAAAATCGTAAGGGCCAGCCCCGTGGCAACCTGATTGGCCGCCAGAAAAATAACCAGCACGCCAAAAATAGAGGACAGGAACAGACCCGCAAAAACACCCGCAAAAATGCCAAGCCATGACGAGCCGGTGAGAATGGCAATAGCAAAAGCCGAGGCAGCTCCGGCAATCATCATGCCTTCCACACCCAGATTCAAAACACCGGAACGCTCCGTGATCAATTCTCCGATGGCGGCAATGATCAGCGGCGTGGCGGCTGTCAGAATGGTGAAGAGCACAAGCTCGAACATCTGCAAAGTCATGCGTGCCTCCACAACACCAAGCGGAAGCGATATCGCGTCAGCACATCCATGGCCAAAACGCACATCAGCAAGGTACCTTGAAAGACGCGCGTCATATCCAACGGAACCTTCATGGCGATTTGGGCGTTTTCACCACCGATAATGGTGAGAGCCAGCACCAGTCCGCCCACCAATGTGCCCCAAGGCTGCAAGCGCCCGAGGAAAGCAACAATGATGGCCGAAAATCCGTAGCCGGGAGAAATCACGGGCTGCAATTGTCCGATCTGGCCTGCCACTTCGCACACGCCAGCCAAACCTGCGACACCGCCAGAAATGGCAAAGACGGCAAATGTCAGACGCTGCTCGCTGAAACCGGCAAAGCGGGCGGCCTTGGGTGAGGCACCAACAAGCTTCACATCAAAGCCAAACAAAGTGCGCCGGAAAATAAAAGCTGCACAAACAACTGCTGCAAGCGCAAACAAAACGCCCGCATGCAGGCGCTCG
>CANGRU010000282.1 GCA_947456315.1 Beijerinckiaceae bacterium
ATTGACCGAGATAATGTCCATGCGCGCAAGCATCTGGTCGAGTGACTCCCAATAGGTCGCCTGCAAGCTTTCCTCGACCGCAGCCGAGACGCGACGCCGATTGTGGTAGTGAATCGACAGACCGAAAGCCGCTGCACGGCGTGCGACCGCCTGCCCGATACGCCCCATGCCGACAATGCCCAGGCGCTTGCCCGTGATGCGCCGACCCAGCATCCAGGTCGGTGACCAGCCTTGCCATTCGCCGGCAGGCACAACAGCAGCACCTTCAACAACGCGCCGTGCCACAGCCAGAATCAGCGCCATCGTCATATCGGCGGTGTCTTCTGTCAGCACGCCCGGCGTGTTGGTGACCGTGATGCCGCGGCGCAAAGCAGCGGTCACGTCGATATTGTCGACGCCATTGCCGAAATTGGCGATGAGTTTCATGTTGTCGCCAGCCTGCGCGATCAAACCCGCATCAATGCGGTCCGTCACAGTCGGCACAAGCACATCGGCCACGCGCAGAGCATCAGCGAGTTCGGCTTGCGACATGGGCTTGTCGTGGATGTTGAGACGCGTGTCGAACAATTCGCACATGCGCGTCTCGACGGCATCCGGCAATTTGCGGGTTACAATCACCAGGGGCTTTTTCTTGGTCATGCCTTACGTCCCAAGCTCATGCCAACATCCATATCATTCTCGGAAGATTGACGGATTTATCCGCTTTTCACCATCCATTAACGCCGTCGGCGCTTAATCGGCACGAATGGACGGCATTCAGAGGTTTGGGCCTGTTCAGACTGGGCCAAAGCCTCTCTAACAGATGCCCCGACAAAGACAAGAATGCCTGACATCAGGACATGGCGATTGACGGGGATCGGGGGGCCGCCCGTGGCGCGCCATGCCCCTGCGGCGAGACAGATGTGTGAGATGATTTGAATGACCGGCTTTTGTGCAAATGGCGTCAAGATGATTGAGAATCGGGGACAATTCCCCCGACTGGGTCGGCTCTTCCCCATTCTGGCGCTCAGCCTTTTGCTGCCTTTGTTTCCGCTTGAGGCCATGGCGCAGGCACAAGTCGGCCAATCCACAGGCCTGCCTATCCCCCGTTACGTCAGCCTAAAGTCTGATCGTGTGAATCTGCGCGAGGGGCCGTCCAAAGATCACCGCACCAGCTGGGTGTTTCAACGCGCTGGCCTTCCGGTCGAAATCACGGCGGAATTTGAAAACTGGCGCCGCATTCGCGATTCGGAGGGCACCGAGGGCTGGGTGTTGCAATCGCTCCTGTCGGGCCGCCGCACGGGGATTGTCGCACCCTGGAAGCGCGGCGAAGTCTTCCCGATCTATGTCAAACCTGTTGAGGGGGCGGGCCTGTCGGCCAAACTGCAATCAGGCGTGCAGGGGGTTTTGCGCAAATGCGATGCGCAATGGTGCCGCATCACAGGCGAGGGCTATGACGGTTATATCCCCAAGGTTCTACTGTGGGGCGTCTATCCGGACGACAAAGATAAATTCGATTAAGCCCTTTAAAATCAGGCCTTTTTGCGCAAGCGGACAACCACGTCGACGCTTGAAATCTCCATCCCCTCGAGCGGGTCCGGCAGTTTGAGGATGCCCACAAGATTGTCAGGAATATCAACCAGCTGGTTGGTTTCCTCGATCAGGAAGTGGTGGTGCTTCGACGTATTGGTGTCGAAATAAGTCTTGGAGCCATCCACGGCGATCTCACGCAACAGGCCAGCTTGGGTGAACTGATGCAGCGTGTTGTAGACAGTCGCCAGTGAAATGGTGACGCGCGACCCTGTAGCTTCCTCATAAAGCTTTTCCGCCGTCATATGGCGGTCGCCTTTGGCAAACAGCAACCAGCCAAGCGCCACGCGCTGGCGTGTCGGGCGAAGACCGGAACGGCGCAGCTTGGCGCGCAGCTCATGGACCGGACAACCGGACATGGCATCGCTCACCGCCGCCTTGGGGCGGGCGATGGGCAGATTGCTGTCGTTTGGCGGAGCCATGCGAGGCATAAAGGGATCACACACTCAAAAGAAGGCGCCATCTGGGCCCAATCAGCCTTTAGACGCATAGGCATGCAATATAGGAAATCAGGTCAGGTCCGGCAACTTTTAATATCCCCCTGACGGAGTGGCCTTGGACGCCCACTCTCCCTTCCGGCGCGCAAGGGCCTGTGCTAGAAGGCCGTTTATGGGGTTCAAGACCGCTGACAAGCCCTGTCGGCCAGCCCCGTCTGGAATGACGAAAGGTACGAAATGAGCGATCGGCGCTCGAGCTTCTCATACGAAGATCTGCTGGCCTGCGGCCGTGGTGAAATGTTCGGTCCGGGCAATGCCCAATTGCCGCTCCCACCCATGCTGATGTTTGATCGCATCGCCCAAATCTCGGAAGAGGGTGGGGCTTATGGCAAGGGTGTGATCCGCGCCGAGCTCGATGTGCGGCCAGATCTCTGGTTCTTCGATTGCCATTTCAAAGGCGATCCGGTGATGCCCGGCTGTCTTGGCCTTGATGCCATGTGGCAGCTTGTCGGTTTTTATCTCGGTTGGCTTGGTTCGCCCGGTCGCGGTCGCGCACTCGGTGTTGGCGAAGTGAAATTCGTTGATCAGGTTTTGCCCAACGTCAAACATGTCGTCTACGGCATTGATCTGAAGCGCGTGTTTCGCGGCAAGCTCGTCCTCGGCATTGCCGATGGCTGGCTCGAAGCTGACGGCAAGCGCATCTATGAAGCCAAAGATCTGCGCGTCGGCTTGTTCCAAGCGTAATTCGTCCCCTCGCCTCTTTGGGCGAAAGTTCTGACACGACATCGGCCAATGGCCTTTGAGGAGAATGCAATGAGACGCGTCGTCGTCACCGGCATGGGCATCGTTTCCGCAATCGGCAACAACAAGCAGGAAGTGTTCGTATCGCTGCGCGATGCGAAATCCGGCATTGTTCATGCCAAACCATATGCTGAACTCGGCTTTCGTTCGCAGGTTCACGGTGAGCCCACGATCAAGCCTGAAGATGTCGTCGACCGTCGCGCCATGCGCTTTCATGGTGGCGGAACGGGCTGGAATCACATTGCCATGGAACAGGCGATTGCTGATTCAGGCCTGGAAGACAAAGACATTTCCAACGAACGCACGGGCATCATCATGGGCTCGGGCGGCCCTTCTGCCCGCACGCTTGTTGAATCAGCCGACATTACACGCACCAAGGGCCCGAAGCGCGTTGGCCCCTTTGCAGTGCCCAAGGCGATGTCGTCCACGGCGTCGGCAACACTTGCCAC
>CANGRU010000283.1 GCA_947456315.1 Beijerinckiaceae bacterium
CATTCCAGCGAGCCATGCCCGCCGGGCTTTTCCACTTTGCCTGTGAAGGCTTGTTCGACAACTTGCTCTTTGCCCTCGATATCCTGCGCCAGATAATCTTTCAGGCCGCCGGGGAAATGGAACACGGCTTCCGGCGGGATATCGCTATTGGCGACCAGTTCTGGCGCGCAATGCCAGCGGATTTCGACGCCGCCAAACAGATAGGCTTTGGAACGCGCCATGCGAAACAGCCGCGCGGGTTTGAAACGCGCCGCCTTGCCGAAAATCTCGGGGTCAGGGCGAAAGCGCACGAGCGTGCCGCGCCGGTTGGGCGCCTTGCCAACCGTCTCGAGTTTGCTCTTGACCAGACCTTGTTCAAAAATCTGGCGATAGAGCACTTGTCCGCGCGCGACTTCGACTTCGAGGCGCTCGGACAAAGCATTGACCACGGAAATACCCACGCCATGCAGGCCGCCCGATGTCTGATAGGCACCGGAGTCAAACTTGCCGCCGGCATGCAGCACGGTCATGATGACTTCGAGTGCTGATTTTTTCGGATATTTGGGGTGCGGATCAATCGGAATGCCGCGACCATTGTCGGTGACAGTCAGCCAGCCTTCGGCATCCAGTTCGACATCGATAAAGGTCGCGTGGCCCGCGACCGCTTCATCCATGGAATTGTCGATCACTTCAGCAAACAGATGATGCATGGCGGCTTCATCCGTGCCGCCGATATACATGCCGGGGCGGCGGCGGACAGGCTCAAGGCCCTCCAGCACTTCGATGGAGGCAGCCGTATAGCCTGCCTCATTGGGCGTGCCATTGGATTTGCGCGGCTCGGCGCCGGCTTTGCCAGCCTTGGATGTGTCAGCCTTGGCCTTGCGGGCATTGCCGCCCGTGCCGAAGAGATCGCGATCTGACGCCATAAGAAACCCTGCTGGATGGTGCGAGCCTAGACCGGAGCGGCCCAAAAACGAGTCACGCCCCGATTCAAAAGGCGTGATGCACCATAGCCTAGTGGCGGCGCAACAGGGAACAGATGTGGAACGGGATTATTTCACAGGGTGCCATTCTTTGTCACCCAAGGGTCGGGCGGCCTATTTCTGCCCCAGCTCGAGGATAAAGGCCGTCAGCGCATCGATTTGGTCCGGCTCGAGTATGAGGTCAGGCATGTTGCGGTGAGGGCTTTTCAGAAAGACATGCAGTGAGAGGGCCGTCGTCGAGGGCATCGCCCCGATCCGCGCGAAATCAGGGGGCGGGGCGTCGGAACGCGTCTGTCCCCCGAATGTGTGGCAATCCGCACAAAGCGATTGCGCCAGCAAGCGGCCTTGCCGGACCAGCCGGGCGTCTTGCGCCGCCTCCACGCCCGATAGCTGCAGCATCAGGCTTGCGAGCGCGAGGCTGGTGATGCGAAGGGAGGCGCTGAGACCCATGGCCGTCATCCTTGCTGGAGTGCAGGCTCAAACTTTTTGAGGCGTCTTGTGGTCCTGGCTTTCGAAATAATGGCGTGCATGAGAGACGATCTGCGCATCTGTGGGATGATCGGATGTTTCAACGCCGACCACACGCGCCAGAAGCGGCGCGTCATGGCGTGCGATATGTTTCAGCAAGGCTGTCTTTGTCTGGGCAGGACCTGTCAGCAGAACTTCGCCCGCGTCAGAAAAAGATTTGACGACAGCATGAAAGAAAGCCTCATCCGTATGGTGCTTTTCTGCATGTTTGGGATGGTGGGCCAGCAAGGTCAGCTTTTCAGCGCTGTCGGCGTTGAAATGGAAAATCTTGGCCTGTGTGTGATCGATCCAGACGACGGCATGAAAATGCGACATCAGTTTTCTCCTTTTGGTTGAAATCACTGTGACGCTGTTGTGGATGCTCGGCATTGACGGGGATCAACGGCAGGCGGAAGCTTGAGCATTGTTTTGGGGCTTTTCAGAATATATCTTTAAGGTTATATTTTATGTGGATCGTCAAATTGCATCCCGAGTTCGATGCCGAATTGGAGGCATTCCCCGAGGTGGTCCAGAACGAGATTTCCGCTGCAGCGCGCATCATCAGTCGTGGTGGACCGCATTTGGGGCGACCACATGCCGATACGTTGAAAGGGTCGCGCCTTGCGAATTTGAAAGAGTTCCGGTTCACGGCCAATGGCCAGCCATGGCGGCTGGCCTATGTTTTCGATCCGGCTCGGCAGGCGGTTTTTCTGGTTGCTGCTTCCAAGGCAGGTGTGAGTCAAAAAGTGTTTTATCAGCGGTTGATGAAGATAGCTGAGCGTCGCTTTTTCAATCGCCCAATGCCCGGAGGTCGGTCGTGAGAGACATTGAGGATTTCATCAAGTCACTGCCTCCTGCGCAGCAAGCCGCTATTCAGAAAAGATCGGCTGAGCTGATCAATGAAGTCGAAACCCTGCAGCAAATGCGCAAAGCCCGCGCGCTGACGCAGAAGAAACTCGCCAAGAAATTAGGCGTGGGGCAGGTGGCTGTCAGCAAGTTGGAGGGCCGCAGTGATCTTCTGCTCTCGACGCTGCGCTCTTATGTTGAAGCCATGGGCGGCACGCTCGATCTCGTCGTACGTTTTCCCGATCGCAAGCCGGTGACGCTCAAGACGATTGGCGTGGACGATGAAGAGCCGTTGATCAAGGCTGTTGCCAAGAAAGTGGCGCGTAAGCCATTGCGAAAGTCGGCTGCTAAAAAGCCAGCCAGTAAATTACGCCCACGACAGGCGGCTGAATAAAAAAGGCCCGGATCGCTCCGGGCCTTTTCTGTCTCTCGTCCTGCGAAAAGATTAGCAGGAATAATACATGTCGAATTCGACCGGATGCGGGGTCATTTCGAAACGCATGACTTCCTGCATCTTCAGCTCGATGAAGCTGTCGATAAAGTCGTCGTTGAACACGCCGCCTGCCTTGAGGAAGGTGCGGTCCTTGTCGAGGTTCGACAAAGCTTCGCGCAACGAGCCGCAGACCGTCGGGATCTTCTTCAATTCCTTGGGCGGCAGATCGTAGAGATCCTTGTCCATGGCAGCGCCCGGATCGATCTTGTTCTGGATACCATCGAGACCGGCCATCAGCATGGCAGCGAAGGCGAGATAGGGGTTCGCCGTCGGATCGGGGAAGCGCACTTCCACGCGCTTGGCCTTCGGGTTTGATGTGTAGGGGATACGGCATGAGGCCGAACGGTTGCGCGCCGAATAGGCGAGCAGCACGGGCGCCTCATAGCCCGGGACCAGACGCTTGTAGGAGTTGGTCGACGGGTTGGTGAAGGCGTTCAGGGCCTTGGC
>CANGRU010000284.1 GCA_947456315.1 Beijerinckiaceae bacterium
ACCCGGCCAATTGGGCGATCCGCAATTCGAATTGTCGCTGTCTGGCTGGTATTGGCAGATCACGCCGCTGTCGCAGCAAAATGCCAAGGTCAAAGCCTCGCGCTCTTTGTTTGCGGCGCGCTTGCCCCGCCTGGAGGCTTTGGGCGTGCCGGCCCAGCTTGGCGAATATCGGCGCGGCACGGCACCCGGACCCGACGGACGTGCAATCCGCATTGTAGAGCGTGTCATCGAGACGGATGAGGAGGGGCGCTTTCTCATTCAAGTCGCAGCGGGCACAGACCAGCTGGAATCCGATATTCACCGTTTCGAATATGCGCTGGCGGCAACTTTTCTGCTGTTGGCTTTGGCCTTGATGGTCTCGACAGCGGCGCAAGTGCGCTTTGGCTTGGCGCCATTGCGCCGTTTGGGTGGCGAGGTCTCGGCCATCCGGCGTGGCGACAGCGAGCGCATCGAAGGTGCATTTCCGCCCGACCTTGCCCCGCTGGCGAGTGAGATCAACCTGCTGATTTCTTCCAATCGCGAAATCGTCGAGCGCGCCCGCACGCAAGTGGGTAATCTGGCGCATGCGTTGAAAACACCGCTCAGTGTGATCGCCAATGAAGCGGATGCGGATGCCTCGCCTTTGGCTGCCAAAATGCGCGAGCAGGCAGGCGTGATGCGCGACCAGCTCAATTATTATCTCGACCGCGCCCGTGTGGCGGCGCGCTCCAATATGGTGGGTGCCGCGACGGAGGTCGTGCCGGTGGTCGAGAGTCTGATCCGCACCTTTCAGAAAATCCATCGTGACGGCGTGCCAAGTTTTGAGGTCGAGCTCACCTGTGCGCCGCGTTTTCGCGGCGAGACGCAGGATCTTCAGGAGATGGTCGGCAATCTGCTCGACAATGCCGGCAAATGGGCCACCAGCCGCGTGGTGCTGACGCTCGGCTTGGAGACAGGCGGGGCAGGGCTGCCGGAGTTTCTGATTCTCAGCGTGGATGATGACGGCCCCGGCCTGCCGGCCGATCTGCGCGAGCAGGCGGTGAAACGGGGCAGGCGGCTCGATGAAACCAAACCGGGTTCGGGGCTTGGCCTGTCGATTGTGGCCGATCTGGCGGCGGTCCATGCCGGGGAATTCACACTGGCCGACAGTCCTTTGGGCGGATTGCGCGCCCGCCTACGGCTGCCCGCGGCCTGAAAAGCTCGGGACCGCGACTTTATAGGCCTTTGCCCCCTGCGCTCTGAAAGGTTATGACCAGAGCATGATCTGGGCTGTTTTTGCATTGCTGACAGGTGTCGTCGTGCTCGCCGTGCTCTGGCCTTTGGGCCGGGCGCGGCATTTGGCTGTCCAGACCCCTGATGTGACTTTCTATCATACGCAGATCGAAGAGATTGAGCGCGACCGTGCGCTGGGTCTGTTGACCGATGCCGATGCCGATGCCGCCAAGGCGGAAGCGGGCCGCCGACTGTTACGCAGTGCTGACGCCACGCCGGCCAAAACCTCGTCACAAGTTGCGGTGCGCACCAGCGCCGTCTTTGCGCTTGTGCTGATCCCTGCCATTTCGCTGACGCTTTATGCGCGGCTCGGCAATCCCGAGATGCAGGACCTGCCATTGGTGGCGCGCGAGGCCGAGCGCGCGGGCAATCAGGAATTGATGTCGGCCATTGCCAAAATTGAAGAGCATCTTGCTGCCAATCCGCAGGATGGTCGCGGTTGGGAGATTATCGGCCCGGTCTATATGAAGCTTGGCCGTTATGACGATGCTGCGCGCGCCTTCAAGGCTGCCAATCAATTGCTGGGCGATACGGCCGAGCGTTTGGTGGCGCAAGGCGAGTCGCTGGTTTATGCCGCGCAAGAGCGCGTGACGCCGGAAGCTGCCGAGCTTTTCGAAAAGGCGCTCAATCTGCGCGAAGGCCATCCTGTTGCTTATTTTTATCTGGCACTGGCGCGCGAGCAGATGGGTGACAAAACCGGCGCGCTCGAGGCTTTCATGAATCTCGCCCGCGGCACGCCGCCCGATGCGCCCTGGCAGGAATCGGTGCGCGCCCGCATTGTGGCGCTGGGCGGCACGCTGGACGGGCTTGAAAGCGTGCAAAATGCTGTGCCTGACGAACAGCAGGCCATGATCCGCGCCATGGTAGCGCAATTGGCCGGCAAGCTTGAGCAGGATGGCAGCGATGCGGAAGGCTGGGCGCGGTTGATCCGCTCTTACACCGTGTTGCGCGAACCTGATCTGGCGAAGGCCGCGCTTGCCAAAGCACGCGCAGCGCTTGCCAATAACAAAGATGGGTTGGCGCGTTTGGAAGAACTCGCACAAGATCTCGGATTGAAGGGCTGACCATGACCCGCAAGGGCCGCCGACTGGTTTTGATTGCCTCCGCACTCGCTGTGATCGGCGTGGCGGCGGGCCTTGCGCTATTTGCCTTTCGCGATGGTGTGGTGTTTTTCGTGACACCGAGCGAATTGGCAGAAAAAACTGCGACCATGCGGCCGGAAGCCCGTATGCGCATTGGCGGTCTGGTGCAGCCGGGCTCGTTGCAAAAGCAAGATGAGCGGCATGTCAGCTTTGCCATCACCGACAACCAGACGGATGTGAAAGTGACCTATACCGGCCTCCTGCCCGATTTGTTTCGCGAAGGGCAGGGCGTTGTGGCGGAAGGCCAGCTGATCAACGGCGTGTTTCGCGCCGACAGCGTGCTCGCCAAACATGATGAAAAATACATGCCGCGCGAAGTGGCCGATTCCCTGAAGCAGAAAGGTGTCTGGAACGATGGTTCCGGACCCAAGACCAAGTGAGGGCGCGCGCATGATTGTCGAGGTGGGGCATTATGCGCTGGTTCTGGCTCTGGCTTTGGCCATTGTGCAGGCTTTGGTGCCGCTCTATGGCGCAATCCGCCGCGATGGTCCGTTGATGGCCGTAGCGCAACCGGCAGCCGTGGTGCAGTTTCTGCTGGTGGCTTTGTCTTTTGCGGCCCTCACACATGCTTATGTCATGTCCGATTTTTCGGTCGTGAACGTGTTTGAAAATTCGCATTCTCTGAAACCGCTGATCTATAAATTTTCGGGCGTCTGGGGCAATCACGAAGGCTCGATGCTGCTGTGGGTGCTGATCCTTGCCTTGTTCGGTGCAACGGTCGCCTTGTTCTCGCGTGGCATGCCCGATGATTTGCGCGCTCTCGTGCTGGCGGTGCAGAGCTGGGTGAGTGCGGCCTTTTTGTTGTTTGTGCTGCTCACGTCAAATCCGTTTGCACGGCTTGATCCGGCCCCGCTTGAGGGAC
>CANGRU010000285.1 GCA_947456315.1 Beijerinckiaceae bacterium
GTGTGACGCGCGCATTGGTTGGTAATTATGTGAAACACGATGGCAATGCGCCCGCGCCCGATGTGCAAGGCGAGTGGTATTCGCTCGACTATACATTCGTGATGGAAACAGGTGTCGCCAAGCTGCCGCATCCACCGATCAAGTAAGAGCGCCTCAAAATGGTGATGCATCTGCGCTTGATATATGCGGGACCTAAAAAGAGCCCGCCCAACGCCAGAGGCTACAAAGATGATAGCTATCTGACGGAGCCCGACAAAAAAGGCTCTGCTTGAAATAGACCCTAAGATGCGTCAAAGCGCGCCACCCCAAAAGACTGGCGCGTCTTGCTTTTTTATAGACAAGCTAGAGCAGCGCTCATAGAAGCAATTCTGCAATTCCCTTGCGGAAACATGCATGAGCGGGCTTCTGAACCAGGATCATCAGAACGTGAAGCAAGCGCTACAGGCGAAAACCCCAAACATCCAGCGCGACTTGCTGCAGAGTAGCTTGTTGGGTGTTCTGTTAGGCCTTGTTGCGCCGATGCAAGGCACGCCATGGTTTATGTTTCCTGTGATTGTCATCACTTGTATCTGCGCAACGCTGGCCGTGCATCACGCGGGGCGCGCGACGCAAGCCTTTGTTGCCTTCACATCTACACTGCCAAAAGCCACACGATTCCTGCTGGTCACTTTCTTCGTCACATCTGTCTTTGCGCTCGAGCTGCGCTTTGATTTCGTGCCCAACAAATATGGCTTCCTCGAGCTGCTCATCCCCGTTGCATTCTTTGCCATTCTCTTTGACACGACCGGCGGATTGTTCTGCGCCGCACTGACTGTTGCCTATGCATTTTCAGCTTTGGCGCCACCAAGATTTGCACCTGTGCTGGAACCGGCCATTCCACCCGTCGGCGCATTGCTCGCTTTTTCTGCAACAGCCTTGGCGAGTGCGCTCCATTTTGCGCAACAGGCTCAACATCTGCGCAAACAGCAGGAAAGTGAAATAGGCTCCCTGT
The DNA here is from genome assembly GCA_947456315.1 of Beijerinckiaceae bacterium. GTDB lineage: Bacteria > Pseudomonadota > Alphaproteobacteria > Rhizobiales > Beijerinckiaceae > Terripilifer. The sequence goes on from CANGRU010000285.1 coordinate 992, forward strand.
TGCGTTCGCTGCATGCGGCAGGCCTGTTTGTGAAAAGTGAAGCGAGACACATGGCTGTCCGCTTCAAATCATACATCCTGCCGGCTTGTGCGATTATCCTGCTCTACGCGTTGGTCTGGGCGAGCTTTGCTACGCTTTCAACCGGCGGCGGCCTGCATGGCGATTCCTTGGAAGCCTATGCGTGGGGCCGCGAGTTTAGTTATGGCTACTATAAGCATCCGCCCTTCTGGTCTTGGGTGGCTGGCGCTTGGTTTGCAATCTTCCCGAAAACCAATTTTTCGTTCTGGTTCTTGAGTGAGCTCAATGGCGCGATTGGTCTGGCTGGCGCCTGGGCTCTGATCGGACGGTTTGCCAATCGGCGCATGCAGCTACTCGGCGCGCTCTTGCTGATGCTGATGCCATTCTACCAGTTCAATGCGCAACGCTTCAACGCCAACACCATTCTGCTGTCGATCTGGCCATGGACGCTCTATTTCTTCGTGCGCTCATTGGAAATGCGCCGCGTGTCGCATGCTTTGATCTGCGGCATCTTGGCGGGCTTGGCACTGCTGTCGAAATATTATGGTGCGATTTTGATCGCGACCTGCTTTTTTGCAGCGCTCGCACATCCCTCACGCAAAGACTATTTCCGGTCTGCCGCGCCTTACGTGTCCACAGCAGCCGCCATCTTGCTCTTTTTGCCACATCTGCTTTGGCTTATCCGCGATGGCTTTCAGCCGTTCTTTTATCTGGCTGACCGCATCGACAAGGCTGATCGCGCCATCGCCAATCAGTATTTTCAATTCATATTGGGCAATGCCGCCTTTTTCATTCTACCCGCCACAGTCTTAGGCTGGGCCAGATGGAAAGGTGGCGCAGAGGCTGCACGCATACAGATCAGCAAAGTGCATGGCTCCTCTTTCTTGCAAGTTCTGACCTTTGCGCCCTTTGTTCTGACGCTGGTTGCTGGCACCGTGGGGCATACTGCGCTCGGTATTCCGTTTGCCGTGTCGATCCTCTCCCTCGTGCCGCTTTTCCTTGTCAGCTGGATCAAGCCTTCGCTGACTATAGCCCAGCGCTATACGCGCAGGATGGTCGGCATCATCGTGATTGCATGTTTGCTCGCAGCACCGATTTTACCTTGGCTCTATCTGCGCTTTGACGAGAAGCAATATTCCATGCCACGCGATGAAGCAGCAGATTTTGGCATTGACTTGTGGAAGACGGAAACAGGCCAACCCTTGCGCATCGTCTCTGGTGAGCGTGACTTTGCCATGGCTGTGACTTTCCGCTCACGCGACAATGTCTCCGAATTCAACTCATTCAACTTCCGCTGGGCACCCTGGATCTCGAAAGAAAACATCCATAAATACGGGATGCTAGCGATCTGTCGGAAGACAGACGAAACTTGCAATGACAAGGCGCGCTATTATGCAGGTCCCGGCTCGAAGGTGAGCGAGCACGCCATCAACCGTCAAATCTGGACAGCAAAAAGCCGCCCTTGGAATATGGTCTTCTATATTATTCCGCCCGGTGCAGCGCCAAACTGATCTTCAAATGGCGCACTGCAGAGCTGCTACTTTAGAAAAAACTGACGAACAACTTCACAGACACGACGCACATCATCAACGCTGTGCCCAACAGAGACTGGCAGGCTTAGCTCTGTCGCATGCAAGAGATCAGCAACCGGCCATTCTCCGGACAAGATACCTTGCATGGCTTTTTGCCGATGCGGGGGGATCGGATAATGAACCTCCGTTTTCACGCCTTGCTCAAGCATAAAAGCACGCAGACGATCACGCTCTGAATGGCGAATTCCGAAAATATGGAAGACGTCGAATTCATCATCCAGACGGCGGGGCAAAATCAATTCTTCAGGCAGATTGCTGAAGTAAACATCCGCCAATTTCCGCTTATGCTGCGTCATCTGATCAAGGTGACCAAGCTTCACGCGCAAGAGCGCAGCTTGCATTTCATCCAGACGCGAATTCACGCCAACATATTCATTCATATATTTTTGACGCGAGCCATAATTACGCGTGTGGCGAAGGCGATCAGCAATGCGATCATCGTTTGTGACGACGGCACCAGCATCGCCAAAAGCACCCAGATTTTTGGTTGGATAAAAGCTGAAACAGCCTGCATCCCCGAACGTGCCCGTCATTTGCCCAGCGAGTTTGGCGCCGTGCGATTGGGCGCAATCCTCGACGATCTTCAGGCCATATTCTTTGGCAAACGCACCAATGGCA
>CANGRU010000286.1 GCA_947456315.1 Beijerinckiaceae bacterium
GGGCACGAAGATCAGCGCCATGGGCTGCGTCTCATCGGGAATGAAATATTTCTCGCGCACATCGGTAATGTGTTTTGAGACATCGGTGCGCACACGCGCTTCGGCCTGTTTGCGCGCGCTCTCGTCCTTGGCATCGCGCACGGCGGTGAAGGATTCGAGCGGGAACTTGCTGTCGATCACCAAGAGGCGCTTGTCGCCGGGCAGGCGCAGCACGCAATCGGGACGCTTGCCGTTGGTGAGGGTTGCTTGGAACTCATAAGCGCCGATCGGCATGCCATCGCGGATGATGGATTCCATCCGCGTCTGGCCGAATGCGCCACGGCTTTGCTTGTTGGCCAGAATATCCTTCAGCGACACGACTTCCTGCGTCAGTCCGGTGATCTTGGCTTGTGCGGAATCGATCACCGCCAGCCGCTCGGCCAGGGCGGTCAGGCGCTCGGCGGTCGGGTTGGTGGTCGCTTCCATGGAATCGCCAACGCGTTTGGACACATTGTCGAGGCGCTCGGACCGGGTGCGGGTGAGTTCCGAATGGCGCTCATTGAGCTGCTGCTGCATTTGCAGCATCTGGCCCGCCAGCTGCGCATTGATGCGGTTGAGTTCGCCGACTTTGTCGTCCAACTCACGCTCGCGCTCAGCCGAGGTCGCGGAGGCGAGCTCTTGTGAACGCTGCGCTTGGCCTTGCGCGCGGCTGATAACGAAAACAAGGGCGAGGGTCACGCCGGCAAAGGCGAGACCGAGAATGATGAGGGTCGTATCCATGGCCAAAGCCTAGCGCGATTCGCTTTCGCACGCGAACAGAAGATGAACGTCATTGACCCTGTGACGCTTCCTCACTACATCGGTTTTCATCTTTTCCTGGGAAAGTCCCGACGCCATGGCCATCCTGCCCATTATCGAATTGCCCGATCCGCGCCTGCGGCTGGTTTCAGAGCCCGTGCCTGCCGTTGATGCGGCTGTGCGCCAGCTCATGGATGACATGCTCGACACCATGTATGACGCGCCCGGCATTGGTTTGGCCGCCATTCAGGTGGCTGTGCCCAAGCGTGTGCTGGTGATGGATGTCGCCAAAGAGGATGCGCCACCAGCGCCGATCTGTGTGGCCAATCCCGAGATCATCTGGGCGTCTGACGAGAAGAACGTCTATCAGGAAGGCTGCCTGTCGATTCCGGAATATTATGAGGATGTCGAGCGCCCGCAAAAAGTGCGCGTGCGCTTTCTCAATCGCGATGGGCAGATTCAGGAGATCGAGGCGGACGGATTGCTCGCAACCTGTTTCCAGCATGAGATCGATCATCTCAATGGCGTGTTGTTCATCGACCACTTGTCGCGCTTGAAGCGCGACCGCGTGCAGAAGAAGTTCATCAAGGCTGCGCGTCTGCGCGGCGACGACGAGTAAGCGCCGATGCGCGTCGTCTTCATGGGGACACCCGATTTCTCCGTCCCCGTGATGACGGAGATTTTGGGACAAGGTCACGAGATTGTCGGCGTCTATACGCGCGCCCCCAAGCCCGCGGGTCGCGGCATGGATTTGCGTCTGTCACCCGTCCATGCACTGGCAGATAAATTTTCCATTCCGGTTTTCACGCCCAAAACCCTGCGCAATGACGAAGAGATCGCGCGCTTTGCCGCGCTGGATGCCGATGTTGCCGTTGTTGTGGCTTACGGCCTGATCCTGCCCAAGGCGGTGCTGGATGCGCCGCGTCTGGGCTGCCTCAATCTGCATGCCTCGCTGCTGCCGCGCTGGCGTGGTGCAGCGCCCATCCAGCGTGCGATTATGGCGGGCGATGCCGAGAGCGGCGTCATGGTGATGAAAATGGAAGAGGGGCTGGATACCGGCCCTGTGGGCATGGTCGAGCGTGTGACGATCACAGCTGAGATGACCGCCTCCGACTTGCATGATCGGCTGTCGATGATCGGCGCTGATCTGATGGTGCGTGCGCTGGCGGCTCTTTCGCGGGACTCTTTGCATTTCTCACCGCAATCGGACGAAGGCGTGACTTACGCTCATAAGATTGAAAAAGCTGAAGCCCGCATTGATTGGGCGCGCAGCGCGCAAGATCTGCACAATCATGTGCGCGGCCTGTCTCCTTTTCCGGGTGCTTTCTTTGAAGTGGATCTTGGCAAAGGGCCGGAGCGCATCAAAGTCTTGCGGGCGAAAATCGCTGCAGGACAGGGACTTCCGGGCACGGTTCTCGATGATGTGCTCACCATTGCCTGCGGCACGGGGGCTTTGCAGATTGTCGATGTGCAACGCGCAGGTAAAGCGCCGATGAAGGCGGATGAATTTTTGCGCGGTGCGCGCCTGTCGAAGGGCTTTGTCCTTCCCTCGGCGGCCTGACGCAGATGGCGCGCTTTCGTCTCGACATTGAATATGACGGCACCGGCTTTTCCGGCTGGCAACGGCAAGCCAATGCGCTGACGGTGCAGCAGGTGATCGAAGATGCCATTCAGGCTGTCGATGGCCAGCGTGTTAAAATTACAGGCGCTGGACGCACCGATACAGGCGTACACGCGACCGGACAGGTTGCGACTTGCGATCTAAATAAAGACTGGCGTGGCGACAGGTTGCGTGAGGCGGTGAACGCGCATATGCGCCCGCATCTGATTGCCATTCGCAAGGCCGAGCGCGTGGGGGATGATTTTGACGCACGCTTTTCAGCGCATCGTCGTCATTACCTCTATCGGATCATCAACCGGCGTGCGCAACTGACTCTTGATTACAACAAGGCTTGGCTGATCAAGCGGGCCTTGAATGCCGATGCCATGCACGAAGCTGCGCAGGTGCTGGTCGGCTTTCATGATTTTTCGACATTCCGTGATGCCGATTGTCAGGCCGAGAGCCCGATGCGCACGCTCGAGCGGCTGGATGTGTCGCGCGTGGGTGAAGAGATTCATATCTACACATCAGCGCGCTCGTTTTTGCATCGGCAAGTGCGCTCCATGGTCGGCTCCATCGAAAATGTCGGCTCGGGCAAATGGCAGACGCGTGATTTGAAAGCAGCACTCGAGTCGAGAGATCGCATGCGCTGTGGGCCTGGGGCGCCAGCTGCAGGGCTTTATCTGATCGGTGTCGATTATTGATGCGCGTTCAGGCGAAATAAGTTTTCAAAACGCGGCGATAAATGGCGGCGAGCTGTTCGAGTTCCGCCACGGGTGTGCGCTCATCGACCGCATGCATGGTCTGGCCAACAAGACCAAATTCAACCACCGGACAAAAA
>CANGRU010000287.1 GCA_947456315.1 Beijerinckiaceae bacterium
GCACAAAGGCGCCATCCATCCGCTCGCGCTGCAAGCGCAGCATCATGACAATGTCGGCACCCGCAATGCCCTTGTCGAAATCGCGATAGACTTCGACACCCATGCGCTCAATGCCGGCGGGCAGCAAAGTGGACGGTGCCACCACGCGCACGCGTGCACCCATTTGCGTCAGCAAGATCATGTTGGAACGAGCCACGCGCGAATGGGCGACGTCACCGCAGATTGCAATGGTCAGACCGTCAATCTTGCCCAGACGGCGACGGATGGTCAGCGCATCGAGCAAGGCTTGTGTCGGATGTTCATGCGAGCCATCGCCCGCATTGACCACCGAGCAGGATACTTTTTTCGATAGAAGCTCGACCGCGCCCGAGCAATGGTGGCGCACGACGATCAGATCGGGGCGCATCGCATTCAGCGTCACCGCCGTGTCGATCAGCGTCTCGCCCTTTTTCACGCTCGAATTGGCGACCGCCATATTCATCACATCCGCGCCGAGCCGCTTGCCGGCGAGCTCAAAGGACGATTGCGTGCGGGTGGAGGCTTCAAAGAACAGATTGATCTGCGTGCGTCCGGACAGAACGCTGCGCTTCTTTTCAATCTGACGGGAGACTTCCACCGCTTCATCCGCCGTATCGAGCAAATATTCGATCTCGGGACGGGAAAGCCCGGCGATGCCGAGCAAATGTCGGTGGGGGAAAGTGGTCGTTGCGCGCAGGGCTGCCATAAGGTGTCTGTATAGGGGGCAAAGGCGGGCAATGGCAAGCGCAAGCCCCTGCCCTCAACAGAAGTTACCGGGCAAATTCCCGATTTCGGCGCTCCAGCGCCTCGCCATAGCGGCGCAAAGCATGGGATTCTGTGACCAATCCGACCAATTGGCGGCTGTCATTGCCATCAAGGACGGCCAGCGCATCGGTCTCGGCTTTTTCGAACAGATCGAGCGCCTCGCGGATATTCATATCGGGCAGCAGAAAGGTCTCCTGCTGTCCAACAAGCTCGGATACGGGCTGGTGCGCGCGCGCCTCGGGTGCCCCGTGCAAGCTTTCGGACGGAATGAGCCCGACATAGCGACCCTGCCCATCCACCACCATCATCTGGCGCGTGGTGCCGGAGGGGAACATGTCGCGCGCCACGCCCATACTCACATCGGCTGGCAGTGTGCGCAGATCTTTGCTCATCAATCGCGCAACATTGAGATCGCGAATCCAGCCCACATCATGTGGCCCGCGTATGGCTTCGCCACGCAGATGAAAACGCCAGGTGGCGAAGGAATATCCGAATGTCTCGCGCACGATCAGCGCAGAGAGAACGCTGGCCGCAAGAGCCGCCACCGTGACGGAAAAATCGCCCGTCATCTCCAGCGCCAAGACGCTCATGCTGATCGGCGCGCCCAACACACCAGTGCCAAAGGCGGCCATGGCGGTGATCGCCGCCAAGCCCGCAGGAAAAGCATAAGGCGTGAGCTGGCTGACACCCTCCGCATAAAAGCGGCCAAGCAATCCGCCAATCAAAAGAGAGGCGAAGAAAAGGCCACCACGAAAACCCGACCCCAGTGAAATGGCCGATGCCACGCCTTTCAACACGAGCACGCTTGCCAGCATAGCCAGCGGCACGGATTGGGTGAGGTTCAATTGAAAGGCACCATGTCCGGCCCCCAACACCTGCGGCGTGATGAGTCCGAAGCCGCCCACCAACAAACCACCGAGCGCGGGGCGCAGAAAAACCGGAAGCCTCTTGTGGCTGAACAGACGCTCGGCCCAAGCAACCCCCTGCATCAGCAAGATCGCACCCAATGCGCACAGCGCGCCCAAAATCATGACATGGCCGAAAAACGCACCAACAGGCGCATGAAATTCGGCCATCACCGGCAAGGGCCCATGCTGATGGGCCACCAGATTGACCGCAAAGCTGGCAACAATGGCGCTCGTCATCACCGGCACGAGCGAGGCCACGGCATAAGCGCCCAGCACCACTTCAAAAGCATAAAAGGCTCCGGCCAATGGCGCGCCAAAAGCTGCTGCAATGGCACCCGCAGCCCCGCACGCCACAAGCAAACGCATGTCGGAGCGGCGCGCTGCCAAGCCGCGCCCCAGAACAGAAGCTAGCGCCCCGCAGACTTGCGTATAGGCCGCCTCAAGCCCGACCGAGGCGCCACAGGCATTCGAGATGAAAGTCTGCACTGTTATATATAATGAGCCACCGAGGCGCAGACGCCCGCCCTGCAGCGCATTGGCCTCAATCGCATCCGCCATCTGATCTTTCAGCCGCGCCCCGAACAGCCAGACGACCAAAGCCAGCAGCAGGCCACCCGTCACCGGCACAGCCAGCGCACGCAAGGGCTCAAGATGCATTTGCGCCGACAAGCGCTCATCAGGGCCAAGATTGAAGAGGAGTTCATGGGCGAGCTGCGCACCATTGGCGATCAGCCCGACCAGCACACCCGACACAAGCCCCACAACCAGACCTGCGATCGCCAATCCGCTTTCCCGCGCACGGACAAAGGTGCGCATCCAGTGGGGCAGAAAACGGTCCAATTTGTCGCTGGGCAAAGCCGCCATGGGGTCTCCGATGAATGCACCTTGAATAGACGATCCATGGCTTGGGTCCAATTTTTTTGCTCCCCCTGAAAGGGGGAGCAGCGGGGTCCGATTGGCCGGCTTCGCCCATGGGCTATTTGACAGGGCCAAGCCCCTCCACCATGTTTCGCCTCGCAAGATGACCCCTCAAAGGTCCAGCCAGAGGCTCCTCCAGAGCCAGCCTGCCTGTATAACCCATTGAATCTCAGGATATTTCCATGGAAGTCGTCATCGTCGAGTCGCCCGCCAAGGCCAAGACGATCAACAAATATCTGGGGCCGGGCTACGAGGTTTACGCCTCCTTTGGCCATGTCCGTGACCTTCCCTCCGAGGATGGCGCGGTCGATCCCGATGATGATTTCGCCATGAAATGGGAGGTCGATTTCAAGGCCTCCAAGCGCTTGGCCGAGATTGCCGCTGCCGTGAAAGATGCCGATGGCGTCATTCTGGCAACCGATCCGGATCGCGAGGGCGAGGCCATCTCCTGGCATGTGCTGGAAATCCTGAAGGCCAAGAAGGTTCTCAAAGACAAGCGCGTGCAGCGCGTCGTCTTCAATGCCATCACCAAAAGCGCCATTCTGGATGCGATGAAGGCCCCGCGCGAGATCGATACCGATCTGGTCGATGC
>CANGRU010000288.1 GCA_947456315.1 Beijerinckiaceae bacterium
ATGCCCACACGGCTCATGCTCTCCACACCACCGCCAATCGCCAGATCATGCTGGCCCGACATAACCTGTGCGGCGGCAAAATTGACTGCATCAAGACCCGACGCACAAAAACGGTTGATCTGGATGCCCGGCACATGATCACCATATTGCGCGGTCAGTGCGGCCGCGCGCGCAATATTGCCGCCCGCTTCGCCCACCGGATCAACGCAACCCATCACCACATCATCGACCAGCTGCGTGTCGAGATGATTGCGCTGGCGCAGCGCTGTCAGTGCCGTTGTCGCCAGACCAAGGGTCGAGACCTCATGCAGCGCGCCATCAGCTTTGCCGCGCCCGCGCGGTGTGCGCACATGGTCGTAAATAAACGCCTCCGCCATGGCACTCTCCCTTTAAAAAGCTTCGGCCGGCATGGCCATGATCGTCTCGGCACCTGTGGCAATACGTGCATAGCGCGCGCCCGCTTCCGGCATGATGCGCTCCATATAGAAACGACCGGCAATCAGCTTGGCATCCATCTCTGCAGCTTGCGAGGCATCTGCATGTTTGCGCGCAACGGCGGCTTTCGCAATAGCCAGCCACATATGGCCCAGCGCCACCAGACCGAAGAGGTGCATGTAATCGTTTGAACCGGCGCCTGCATTGTCAGGCTTGGCCAGCGCATTCTGCATCAGCCACATGGTGGCTTTTTGCAAATGGTCGAACCCGCCTTTGAGGCCGCTGACAAAGGGCGCCAACTCCGCCTCGCCTTCCGCCTCCTTGATCGCCTGACCCACCTGTTTGAACCACGCCATGACGGCACGGCCATTGTCCTTGGGCAATTTGCGCCCGACCAGATCAAGCGCCTGTATGCCATTGGCGCCTTCATAGATCATGGCAATGCGCGCATCGCGCACATATTGCTCCATGCCCCATTCACCGACATAGCCGTGCCCGCCAAACACCTGCTGGGCCTTCACCGTATTGTCGAAGCCGACATCGGTGAGCACGCCCTTCAGCACAGGGATAAGAAGCGACAGTGCATCATCGGCTTCCAGCCGCTCTTGGGCGTCGGGTGAGCGGTGTGCAATATCGCTTTGCAGAGCAGCCCAGAGAATGAGCGCACGCGCAGGTTCATTGAACGCGCGTATTTCGAGTAGCATGCGACGCACATCGGGATGCACGATGATCGGGTCAGCCGCCTTGTCTTTTTCTTTCGCCCCCGTCAGCGCACGGCCCTGCAGGCGTTCACGCGCATAAGCCACGGCATTCTGATAGGCGATCTCCGACATGGAGAGGCCCTGCACGGCCACGCCGAGGCGGGCTTCATTCATCATGACAAACATGGCGTTGAGGCCGCGATTTTCTTCGCCGACCAGCCAGCCTGTCGCATCATCATAATTCATCACGCAGGTGGCATTGCCGTGGATGCCCATCTTGTGTTCGATCGAGCCACACGACACGCCATTGCGTGCACCCGCATTGCCCTGTGCGTCCGGCAGATATTTCGGCACGATGAAGAGCGAAATCCCCTTGGTTCCCGTAGGCGCACCTTCAATGCGTGCCAGCACGAGGTGAATGATATTGGAGGCCAGATCATGCTCGCCAGCCGAGATGAAAATCTTCTGGCCGGTAATGGCAAAGGAGCCGTCTTCTTTGCGCACAGCGCGCGATTTGATGAGGCCGAGATCCGTGCCGCAATGCGGCTCGGTCAGGTTCATCGTGCCCGCCCATTCACCTGAAATCATTTTCGGCAGGTAAAGCGCTTTCTGCTCGTCGCTGGCATGTTCGATCAGCGCCGCTTGCGCGCCGCGCGTCAGGCCCGGATAGAGCGAGAACGCCATATTGGCGGATGTCGCAAATTCATTGATCGCAGCCGCCAGCGTGTAAGGCAGACCTTGCCCGCCATAGTCCGTGGGGGCCGCCAAACCAATCCAGCCACCTTGCGCGAAAGCATCATAAGCCGCCTTGAACCCTTTGGGCGCCGTGACCGAGCCATCGGGCGCACGCTGACAGCCTTCACGATCACCTGACATATTGAGGGGCAGCAAAATATCTTCGCAAATGCGTCCGCCCTCTTCGAGGATCGCGGAGAGCATGTCGGAGCTTGCATCTTCAAAGCCCGGCAGATGCGCATAGCGCTCAAAGCCCAGCACATCCTGAAGAAGGAAAAGCACGTTCTCAACCGGCGCACGATAGACAGGCATGCTCGCCTCCCCGCTGTTTCCGAACCCCGCATCTATTTAGTTTAGATATAAACTAAATCCGAGGGTGTATCAAGTCCGGAAACAAAAAGACCCGCCGGAAGGGTGCGGCGGGTCTTCTTTTCATCGGGAGGTCCAGGTGTCAGGCGACAGCCGCTGCCTGCGCGCTTGGCGAATCATGGCCGAGCATGCGGGCATGGGTGGCGCGCAGCTCCTCAATGGCCACATCGAGGTCGCGGCGCTGGCGTTCCAGCAGGGTAATTTGCTCAACAACCTGCTTTGGCGCGAGCGCCAGCTCTCCTCCGCCGGACTTATCCTCTGCTTCCTGAACCATGTTGCGAATTTCTGTGAGCGTGAAACCCAGCTGTTTTCCTTTGAGAATCAGCTCAAGACGGGCGCGTGTTGCTTGGTCATAGAGGCGGGTAACGCCGCGTCGGGTGGGCTGGATGAGGCCCCTTTCCTCATAGAAACGCAGGGCTCGCAAGCTCAGGCCATAGGTCCGGGAAACATCGCCTATCGTCATGAAATCACTATCGGAAACGGGTCGTTCAATACCGAAAGGCCGGCTCTTGGGTGCAATCAGAGCGGAACGGCGACTGTCCTCGGTCAGCATAGGAAACCTCTTTTCTTAAAATCATGGCCACAACCGTTACGGGAAGCGACACAAATATTGCAACACTTGAGATTAATCCTGAGTCGCGTCATTTTGCAATCCAAGATTGTAACTCTTGGTCAGCACAACCTGCGCTCGCTTTTGCCCTGTCCCAAAAAGGATCATGCTTAACGCCTTATTTACCCTGAAAGGCGATGGTTCGGCTGGGCTCAAGGCGACGATTCATGCAAGCGCGACACCCGCGCAGGATCGGTGCCGACCCCCGGTGAGAAATTTGGAATGACGAAGTCGTTTCCTTGGAACAGCTTAGGCCATGCGGATGCCCGCGAGGCCGCCCGACTGGCCGCGCGTCGCGCAGGCCTGACGCTGGGCCAATGGCTTGACGCAACGCTCGCTGCACGCGCCAC
>CANGRU010000289.1 GCA_947456315.1 Beijerinckiaceae bacterium
ACGAGGCACGCAAAGAACAGCATGATGCTGATCCCGCGCGCTCGCCCTATAAGCCGCTGCCTCCAGACGACCTTTATCTTTCAGCCGAAGACTGGCGCAAGACGCTGGATGATCGCATCTGCATCAAACTGACGCCCTTTGCGCAGCCTGAGGCGCGAGGCATTTTTGATTGTGGCGCAAAGCTGGGTCGTAATTTTGCGCCAGAGCGCGCCGATGAAAACATCAATGTGTTCGAGGCCGTGGTAGCGCATATCCGCCTCGCACAGGCCGACAAGCGGCGCGTTATTCTGGCGGGTTGGTCGGATGGGTCGCGTGATCGTCTGGCCTCAGTGCTGGGCGAGCACGGGCTGAAGGGCACGGAAGCTGTCTCTTCGCTGACACAAGCTTTGGGTGTGACACCGCAGAAAGTTGCCCTAGCTGTTGCCGGTCTCGAACAGGGGTTTGAGGCGGGCGATCTGGTTGTCATGTCCGAGCAGGACATTTTGGGCGACCGCTTGGTGCGCCAGCGCCGCCGCACGAAAAAAGCCGCTGATTTTCTGAGCGAAGTCGCCTCGCTGTCGGCGGGTGATCTGGTTGTGCATGTCGATCACGGCATTGGGCGCTTTGAGGGTTTGAAAGCGATCGACGTGTCGGGCGCGCCGCATGATTGCCTCGAAATCCATTATGCGGGTGGCGACAAGCTTTTCTTGCCGGTTGAAAATATCGAGCTTCTGTCGCGCTACGGATCGGAAGATACCGAAGCCCAGCTCGACAGACTGGGTGGCGTGGGCTGGCAGACACGCAAATCGCGGATGAAGAAGCGCATCCGCGAAATGGCATATGAGCTGATCAAGATCGCGGCAGCACGCATGACACGCGAAGCGCCCAAGCTCGTTCCGCCTGAAGGGCTCTACGAAGAGTTCTGCGCGCGCTTCCCCTATGATGAAACAGACGACCAGCTGCACGCGATTGAATCCGTGCTGGAGGATCTCGCCGCCGGTCGTCCGATGGATCGACTGGTGTGTGGTGACGTCGGCTTTGGCAAAACGGAAGTGGCGCTGCGCGCGGCCTTTGCTGCGGCTATCAATGGCAAGCAGGTCGCGGTGGTTGTGCCGACCACTTTGCTGGCGCGCCAGCATTACAAAACATTCTCGCAGCGCTTTGCGGGCCTGCCGATCAAAGTCGCGCAAATGTCGCGCATGGTCACAGCCGCCGATATGCGGCTTGCCAAACAAGGTCTCGCCGATGGCGCGGTCGATATTATTGTGGGCACCCATGCAGTGCTGGGCAAAGGCATCGAGTTCAAGGATCTGGGCCTCGTTATCGTTGATGAAGAGCAGCACTTTGGCGTGGCGCATAAGGAGCGCTTGAAGAGCCTGCAGGCCGATGTGCATGTGCTGACGCTCTCGGCGACGCCGATTCCGCGCACCTTGCAGCTGGCCATGACCGGCGTGCGCGAGCTGTCGATCATTGCGACACCACCTGTGGATCGTCTGGCTGTGCGCACCTTTATCTCGCCGTTCGATGAATTGCTGGTGCGCGAAGCTTTGTTGCGCGAGCGCTATCGCGGCGGCCAGAGTTTCTTTGTCTGCCCGCGCATCGAAGATATTGAAGATGTCACGGCCTTCCTGCGCAAAGCTGTACCGGAAGCCAAATGTGTCGTCGCCCATGGCCAGATGGCGGCCGGCGAACTCGAAGATAAAATGTCGGCTTTCTATGACGGCAAATATGACGTTCTGGTCTCGACCGCGATTGTGGAATCGGGCCTCGATATTCCCACCGCCAATACGATGATCATCTGGCGTGCGGATATGTTTGGTCTTGCCGCACTCTATCAGCTGCGCGGTCGTGTGGGTCGTTCCAAGACGCGCGCTTACGCTTTGTTCACGACGCCCGCCAATCGCACCATCACGCCGCAGGCGGAAAAGCGTCTGAAGGTTCTGCAATCGCTCGACACACTGGGCGCGGGCTTCCAGTTGGCGAGCCATGATCTGGATATTCGTGGTGCGGGTAATTTGTTGGGTGATGAGCAGTCAGGCCATATCAAGGAAGTCGGCTACGAGCTGTATCAGCAAATGCTGCAGGATGCCGTCAACGCCCTGAAGGAAGGTCTCGAGGCACCCGAAGAAGAACAATGGTCGCCAACAATTACGGTTGGTACGCCTGTGATGATTCCGGAAGATTATGTGCCCGATCTGCCGCTGCGCATGAGCCTTTATCGCCGCATGTCGACCTTGAGCACGGATGAAGAGATCGAAACTTTTGCCGCCGAAATGATCGACCGCTTTGGCCCGCCGCCCGAGATTGTCGAGCAATTGTTCAAGCTTGTCGCGATCAAAGCGCTTTGCCGCCGCGCCCATGTCGAGAAGGTGGATGCCGGTCCGAAGGGCGCTATTCTTGCTTTCCGCGACAATTCCTTTGCCAATCCGCAGGGGCTTGTGCGCTATCTGGCCGAGCAGGGGCCGGAGGCGAAAGTGCGCCCAGACATGCGCGTGGTCTTCATCCGTGATTTTGAAACGCCCGCACAGCGGCTCGAAGGCACGCGCCAGATCTTGCGCACGCTGGTGGCGATTGCCGAGAAGAAAAAAGCGGCGTGAAAACGCGCGTCATTGCGAGAGCAGCGAAGCAATCCAGAAAGCCACACGCGCTGCCTCTGGATTGCCGCGTCACCTCCGGCTCCTCGCAATGACGAGCCCGGGGGCGCTATTCCAACTCGCTTCCGGCTTTCCAGATCACGCCGACCAGCGCGTCTACGGGTTGTGCGCCTGACACGGCATATTTGCCGCCGAAAATAAAAAACGGCACGCCCGAAATACCCATGCGGGCAGCTGTCGAGATTTCTTCTTGCACAGGCAGGATGTCGACGCCTTCGACATACAGGCGTGTGACGAGATCCACATCAAGCCCGACATGACGCGCCAGATCGATCAACACGTGGCGATCGCCAATATCCTGTCCTTCGACAAAATAGAGACTGAACAGGCGCTCGACGATGTCGCTTTGTTGGCCACTGGTCTGCGCCCAGCGGATCAGGCGGTGCGCATCCAGCGTGTTTGGTGAGCGGGTGATTTTGTCGAAGGCAAAAGCAATCCCTTCCTCGCGCCCGGCCTCTTCAAGGCGGGCGTGAATGGCGGCGATTTTCTCAGGCCCGAATTTGCGTGCCATATAGTCTTGTCGCGCTATGCCTTCAGGCGGAATGGTGGGGTCC
>CANGRU010000290.1 GCA_947456315.1 Beijerinckiaceae bacterium
GCCTATACGTCGCAACATATGCCGAAGTTCAATTCGATTTCGATCTCCGGCTATCACATGCAGGAAGCGGGCGCGACGCAGGATCTGGAGCTGGCCTATACGCTGGCTGATGGCGTTGAATATATCCGCGCCGGCATGGCAGCGGGCATGGATGTCGATGCATTCGCACCGCGCCTGTCTTTCTTCTGGGCGATCGGCATGAACTTCTTCATGGAAGTCGCCAAGCTGCGTGCAGCCCGCCTCATCTGGGCCAATCTGGTGAAAGGCTTCAACCCGAAGTCCGATAAATCGCTAGCGCTGCGCACCCATTCACAGACATCGGGCTGGTCGCTGACTGCACAAGATGTGTTCAACAATGTCATGCGCACGCAGATCGAAGCGATGGCGGCGACCCAAGGCCATACGCAATCACTGCACACCAATGCGCTCGATGAAGCACTCGCATTGCCCACCGATTTCTCGGCGCGCATCGCCCGCAACACGCAGCTCTTTCTGCAACAGGAAAGCGGCACGACGCGCATCATCGACCCGTGGGGCGGCTCTTTCTATGTCGAGCGCCTGACAGCTGATCTCGCCAAACGCGCCATGAGCCATATCGAGGAAGTCGAAAAACTCGGCGGCATGGCCAAGGCCATCGAAGCCGGCATTCCGAAATTGCGCATCGAGGAAGCAGCCGCACGCACGCAGGCGCGCATTGACTCCGGCACGCAATCGGTGATCGGCGTCAACAAGTTCAAGCCCGACAATGAGCAGCAAATCGATGTGCTGAAAGTCGACAATTCGGCTGTGCGCGCCAGCCAGATCGACAAGCTGAAACGCCTGCGCGCCGAGCGCAACGAGGCCGATGTGCAGAGCAAACTCGCCGCCCTGAGCCAAGGGGCCGCAGGACAAGGCAATCTGCTGGCTCTCGCCATTGATGCCGCACGCGCCAAAGCGACAGTGGGTGAAATCTCGCTGGCGCTCGAAAATGTGTTTGGTCGTCACCGCGCGCAGATCCAGACGATCAGCGGCGTCTACAAAGACGAGGCCAACCCCACTGCAGTCGAGCGCGTGCAGCGCGTGACCCGCGCCTTTTATGAAAACGAAGGCCGCAAGCCGCGTATCCTCGTCGCCAAGGTCGGACAGGATGGTCATGACCGCGGACAGAAAGTCGTGTCCTCGGCCTTTGCCGATCTTGGCTTTGATGTCGACATCGGGCCGCTGTTTGCGACCCCTGATGAAGCCGCCCAGCAAGCTATCGACAATGATGTGCATATTGTCGGCATTTCTTCTCTGGCAGCTGGTCATCTGACGCTGGTGCCGGAATTGAAAGAGGCCCTATCGAAAAAAGGCCGTGCCGATATTATGATTGTGGTGGGTGGCGTCATCCCGCCGCAGGATTTCCAAGCTGTGCGTGATGCCGGCGCCTCGGCGATTTTCCCGCCCGGCACCGTGATTGCCGAAGCAGCCGAACAGCTGATCGACGAGCTCAATGCACGTCTTGGCTATGCGCAGAAGGCCCCCAAGTGAGCGCCGTCCAAATTCGCAGTGCTATTGAATCAGTCTGCCGCCGCCTCGGCCTCAGACTACAAGCCGAGACTGTCTATGAAGAAATCTGGAAACTCAGCCTTGCTGATATCGCAGGCATTCCGGAGATCACCATGACAATGCCGGAAGACAATGTATTGCTTATGTCTTTCGCAGGCCTCAAAGGTTCCCTCATCTTCACCGAAGAGGAAGAGGATGAGGATGATGTGTCGCTTGAACAGGATATCGTGTCGACGATTTCAGGTCTCGCTGCAGGAACCATTCGCGTGCATTACAGCGAAGGTATGTTTGGAACCACTTTGCGTCTGGCTGAAAAGACGCAAGATGGGTGGGAAATGGGCCAACTGAGCTGGACCATGCGCTTCCATCCATGGCCAACCTTTCGCCCCACAATCTATCAGGCGACAAGCAAAGCCACTTAATCGTGCTTTGAGACACTCAATTCATCGGCACCAGGGTCGGTGTCTGCGCGGGTGGCACATTCACTTCGGTCGGCATGCGCGATGTTGCGTCAATCATCGCGGTGACACCGGAATCTTCACGCGCCATGCCGAGCTGCGCCCCGATGGTGCGCACGACCGCAGGCACATCGCCATAGAGCGAATGGCCGATGAAGCCCGCGGATGAGCCGGTGAGATCGTAAACCTTCACACCCAGTTGTGCGAGCTCTTCGCGCTGTTTGGGGTTGCGCGCATCCATGGCGCCGACACGCGGGCGCGCCCCTGCCAATTTGCTCGACAGATTCAGCGCGCGATCATTGGCCGACACAAAGATCGACACATTGGCACCCGGCAAACGCGACATCTGTGTTTTGAACACGGACAGATCAATATCGGGTGAGGCCAGCATCACATCGCCCAAGCGATTGCCGAGATTGCGCGAACCCGCAATGGCGTTTTCGCGCAAAGCCTCCATGGCGAGCCACGAGCCCATCGAATGGGCGAGCACATGCACGCGGCCCACGCCTTCGACTTGGGCAAGATCACGCATCAATTTCTGCAAAGCATCACGCGAGGCAGTCGCGCTTTCTTTGTCGGAGACATAGGAGAAGAGATCGGATTTCGACGGCCATGTGAACAAGACAGCCACACCGCCAAAGCCGCCGTCATGGACAAGTTGCGCCAGACGGAAACGCGCTTCGCTTTCTGACGTATTGAAGCCATGTACATAGAGCAGAATATCGCGGTTGGACCCGATGCGACCTGACAGATAGGTTGCAATTTGCAAACGGAAATCTTCCGGATCCAGACCATGCCCACCCAGCACGGTAAAATGCTTTTCCGGATTGGCCTTGCCGAAAGACGGCTCTTCGATCTCGCCCGCTTTATGCGCGGGCGGCACCGACACCATCGAAATGGCATAATGCGCACCGCCATCGGCTGCGCTTTCAGACAAAGTATTCGTATTTTCACGCCGTGTGGAGGCTATAAAAACAGGCGCGACGCGCGCACCCGCTGCTTGCGCGGCCATCGTCCCCGCTGACGTGCTCAAAGGCGCATCCGACGCACCAAAGCAACCGCCCAGCAAAGCCGGCAGTGCGAGCGCGCAAACAAGTGTGCGCCATTTTGGTGATGAGACGTAGCCGGGTATATTCACAAGACGTCCTGACTGATCGGGCCCC
>CANGRU010000291.1 GCA_947456315.1 Beijerinckiaceae bacterium
AGATCACGTCGCCGTTCCACTCCGTCACCCGCACGGTGAGATTGGCGAGGCGCCGGAGCTTTTTCGACAATTGCGTGAGTTCGTGGAAATGCGTGGCGAAGAGCGCGCGCGACCGGTTGACGTCGTGCAGATGCTCAACGGTCGCCCAGGCAATCGACAATCCATCGAAGGTCGCTGTGCCGCGCCCGATCTCGTCCAGAATCACCAAGGAGCGCGGTGTCGCCTGATTGAGAATGGCGGCAGTCTCGACCATTTCGACCATGAAGGTCGAGCGGCCGCGTGCCAGATCATCGGCCGCGCCCACGCGCGAGAAGAGACGATCGACAATGCCCATATGCGCCGCACGTGCGGGCACATAAGCACCCATTTGGGCAAGCACGACCATCAAAGCGTTCTGGCGCAGATAGGTCGATTTACCAGCCATATTCGGACCCGTGATCACCGCAATCTGCGCTGTTGCACCGGCCTGATCGGCCAGCTGGCAATCATTGGCGACAAAGGCCTGACCGCGCGCGCGAAGCGCGGCTTCCACCACCGGATGGCGCCCGCCTTCAATATGAAAGGCGACACTTTCATCCATGCTGGGGCGCACCCAATCGCGCATCACTGCGATTTCAGCCAATGACGCGGCAACATCCATGGTCGCCAGCGCATCGGAGGCGGCTTTCAGCTCATCGGTGGCTGCCAGCGCCGCACCTGCCAGATCATCGAAAATAGCCAGTTCAAACGCCAATGCCCGATCAGCCGCGGATGCAATCTTGGCTTCGATCTCGTTCAGCTCGGTGGTCGAGAAACGCATGGCATCAGCCATGGTCTGGCGATGGATGAAGGTCTCGTTGAACGGCGCTTTGAGCAGCTTCTCGCCATGCACCTGTGGCACTTCGACGAAATAGCCCAGAAAATTATTATGTTTGACCTTGAGCTGTTTGGTTTCGGCCAGCTCGCAATAGTGCGCCTGCATGGAGGCAATGACGCGACGGCTCTCGTCGCGCAAGGCACGCGTCTCATCGAGCTGCGGCTCGAAGCCTGCGCGCACAAAGCCACCATCACGCTTGTTGAGCGGCAAATCGTCGGAAAGTGCTGTGCCAAGCCGATTTTCGAGAGCCGCCGGCAAACGCTTCAGCGCGCCAAGCGCCTGTGTTGCTTCATCCGGCAGCTGGTCCAAACCGGAAAGAATGTGCGCGGTTTCGCGCGCGGCTGCCAATCCATCGCGCAGACAAGCCAGATCACGCGGGCCACCGCGCTGCATGGCCAATCGCGACAAAGCGCGTGACAGATCTGGCGCGGTGCGCAAATTCTGGCGCAAAGTCATGCGCAAGGGCGCACGCTCGACCAGAAAGGCCACAGCCTCTTGCCGGCGCAAAATCATCGCCACATCGGTCAGAGGCGCTGCCAAACGCTGTGCCATCAAACGGCCACCAGCAGCTGTAACCGTTGCATCAATAGCAGCCAGCAAAGAGCCTTCGCGCTGGCCCGTCATGGTGCGCGTCAATTCCAGATTGGCGCGGGTCGCCGCATCAATCTCGAGCGTTGCGCCGCGCTGCATGCGCTCGGGGCGCGCCAAGGGCGGGCGCACGCCGATCTGTGTGCGTTCAATATAAGCAATGGCGACAGCGGCTGCCGACACTTCGGTGCGCGTGAAAGCGCCAAACCCGTCGAGCGTTGTGACGCCATAATAATCGCAAATGCGCCGCTCGGCGCTCGCCTGTTCGCCGCTCTCCCGCGGCACAGGGCTCAGTGGCAGAGCCGTTTCTTGCGCAAGGCGGATAATCTCGGGCACATCGGCCAATGCGGCAGGCACAACCAGTTCGCGTGGTTCGAAACGCGCAATCTCGGCGGCCAATGTGGCGTCGGTGGCTTCCGTGACGGTGAAGGCACCGGTCGAAATATCGACCGCCGCCAGACCATAGAGCGCGCTGTCGTCCGAGTTTTTCTGCCGTGCCAAAGCCAGCAGCAGATTGGCGCGGCCCGGATCAAGCAGCCGTTCTTCGGTGATAGTGCCGGGTGTGACCAGACGCACGACATCGCGCTTGACCACCGATTTCGCGCCACGCTTTCGGGCCTCTGCCGGATCTTCCATCTGCTCGCAAACAGCGACCCTGTGGCCAAGGCCGATCAGGCGTTGCAGATAATCGTCGGCGCGGTCGATCGGCACGCCGCACATGGCAATGTCTTCACCCAGATGCTTGCCGCGCTTGGTCAGCACAATGCCCAAGGCCCGACTGGCAATCTCGGCATCCTCGAAGAACAGCTCGTAAAAATCGCCCATCCGGTAAAACAGCAGGGAATCCGGATTGGCGTTCTTCAGCTCGACATATTGGGCCATCATCGGCGTGACGCGGGTGGCGTCTCGCTCGGCGGCGGCGGAGGGCTCGGACAGGGCTTTCGACATGGGCGAGACCCTAGCAGAGCCCCTTTTGGGGCGTCAGGCGGGCGGTCCACTTGTCCACGGCCATCAGCGGCCCTTTCTGACCGGCTTCATCTGCCTTTCATCTCCCTTTCATGGAGAGTTTGGTAACCCTTGCCGGTCCAGTGTGGCCTTGGAAGCGGGGGCGCGGGCGTTTAAGGTCCCTCCCTCAAGCAAAATGCAGAAAACACGAGACAATCGAGAGCGACATGACCGAGAAGCCCGTTCGCCCCAAGCGCCCCACCATCACGGATCAGGAGGCGCTCCAGTTCCATTCCAAAGGCCGCCCGGGCAAAATCGAAATCGTCGCCACCAAGCCCATGGGCACCCAGCGCGACCTGTCGCTGGCCTATTCGCCCGGCGTCGCCGTGCCGGTGAAGGCCATCGCCGCTGATCCTTCAACGGCTTACGATTATACGATCAAGGGCAATCTGGTCGCCGTCATCTCCAATGGCACCGCCATTCTGGGTCTGGGCAATCTGGGCGCGCTCGCCTCCAAGCCCGTGATGGAAGGCAAGGCCGTCCTCTTCAAGCGCTTTGCCGACATTGATTCCATCGATCTCGAAGTCGATGCGGAAGATCCCGATGATGTCATCAATGCCGTGCGCTATCTCGGCCCCTCGTTTGGCGGCATCAATCTCGAAGACATCAAGGCGCCCGAATGTTTCATCATCGAAGAGCGCTTGCGCGAATTGATGGACATTCCTGTTTTTCATGATGACC
>CANGRU010000292.1 GCA_947456315.1 Beijerinckiaceae bacterium
GTTGTGGTTGTTGACATGCGTGTCCCAGATTTTCTCATTGCCCCAATAGGCGGAGGGCTGCAGAGCTTCTTTGGCGGCTGCGTGTCCAGGCCCGAGGGCTTCAGGCGTGCCTTCCTCATAGGTCATTTTCACGGTGGTGAAATCATTCTTCTTCACATCCATGACCGGCATCAGATCGGAGGAATATTCCGGAGAGCCGTAGAGCGGGCCATAGCCATTGACGGTCGGCTTGCGGCGATCGGTCGAGATCAGATCGTGCAGATATTTCTTGTCGGAATACCAGTCACGCAACGTCACAACAATGTTGCGCTCGTCGCCTTGCGGGCGTTGCGGCTTGGATTTGGGCAGTTCGCCTTTGGCGACGCGGTCCGTCCAGTCACCAAAATATTTATAGCCTGCGCCGCCCATTTCACCTGCAAGCAGATTGGTCATGCTTTCGCCGGCCTGTCCCGACTGCGTGCGCCGTGCCCAGGCGTCTGCGCCTGAGTCAAGCTTGCCGAAAGCTTCAGGAATCGTGCGCGTTGAGAGCTGGCCGAGCTGATGGCAGCCAACGCATCCGTTGTTCTTCATCAGGTTGAGCCAATCGGTCTGCTTGATCTTGTCCGGAATGTCGCTCTCGCCGCCGAATTCATCGAGGCCCGGAATCTTCAGCATCGAATACCAGTAGATCGCCGGGTAATAATGGGCCGCCGACTTCTCGTCGGGGGCGATTTTCGCGGTGATCGAAATCAGCTTGCCGGGCGCGACTTTCTGCTTGTCGGAATCAACAAGGCCATAGCCGCGGGCCCAGACATCATACGTGCCCTTGGGCAGGTCGGGGATGACAAAGCGTCCCTGATCATCGGTGACAACAATCTTGATGTAGCGCACCGGTTGGTCGCGCGTTTCCGCAACCACCCAGACACCAGCCTCGGGGCCATTGGGGCCCGTGACAGTGCCGCCGATGTCATCCTTGTCGATTTTGATCGCTTTTGCCGCTGCCGCTTTGGCAGCCGGTGCCTTGGCCTGTTGGGCATAGGCCGGAATTGTCGCAATCAGTCCATAAGTGAGAAAGGCCGCTGCAAGGGCCTTGGTGCTAGGGCGCATAGTTCTTCCTCCCGCTCCGGCTCTCTTGATGGAGCCAAAGATCGCAAAGAGGATATGCCCGCTGGTTCCACCCTGCAACGGGCCATTTGCGGGGTGAAAACGCCAGCCTACGCCCGCTCGAGGCGGGTCAGCGTGACAATCGTGCGATCATTCCATTTCTTCATCAACGAGTTAGCGTAACCTAAGCCATTGGCATTGCTTGCTGGGTGAGGCCACAAATGTTAAGCTGAAAGAGACATACGCACTCTTCCTCGTGACAATGGACACAAGGGGAGGGCTCGGCCGGAGAGCCATACGTGAAACGCCAGATCGATCAGGCTGACGCAGCCTCCGTGCCTTTTTCCTTTCGGCGCCTCATTCAGGCGACCATGCAGACAACGACCGTTTTGGGTCTGGCCGCTCTGGTGATCGGCAACGTGACCTTTGCCGTTTATTTCGATCGTCAGAAGCAAAACGATTTGGCGGCGGCTCGTCTCAATGCAGGCAATCTGAATACGGCTTTCGAGCAACATATTGTCGGTGCGATCCGCAATGTCGATCAGGCATTGCTGGTGGCGCGCGCCGAATATGAACGCGACCCCGCTCATTTCTCAGTCGAACAAGTCGCCAAGCGTGATTATTTTCCAAAAGAACTTGCGATCCAACTCGCGCTGATCGGTCCGGACGGCTGGATGCGCGGCTCGAATCTGCAAGTGTCGGGCGCGGTTGATTTGAGTGATCGCGAGCATTTTCGTGTGCACGTCGAAAATCCCAATGACGAGCTGTTTATCTCCAAGCCTGTGCTGGGGCGCGTGAGCAAACTTTGGACAATCCAGTTCACGCGCAAATTACGTGATGCGCAGGGCCAGTTTGCAGGCGTTCTCGTGGCATCACTCGATCCGCGATTGCTGTCGGGGTTTTATAATTCCATCGATGTTGGAAAGTTCGGCGCCATCACCTTGTGGGGGCTTGATGGTGTGATCCGTGCACGAAGCGGCATGAGCTCTGATGTTTTGGGGCGCACCTTGTCGCCGCCGGCTGTGCGTGAAGCGGTAGCGGGTGTCAGCAGTGGCACATATGAGAGCACCAGCGTTGTAGATGGCGTTACCCGTCTGGTCAGCTTTCGCGCCATTCCGGGTTATCCGCTGGTTGTGAGCGTGGCATTGGGCATGGATGAGCTCTTGTCGGAGTATCAGCAGTCAAAAGACTCCATGTTCCGGCTTGTCTTGATTATGGATGCCGCGCTTTTGCTGATCATGGGTTTCGGCACAATCGAAAAATACCGCTTGAATGTGACGCGTGAAAAATTGAGCCAAAAAGCCCGCGTTCTGTCGTCGACGCTCGCCAATATGCAGGAAGGTATTTTGATGGTCGACGCGCAAGGCCGCGTTGTCACGATCAATGAACAGGCGATGGCTTTGCTTGGCCTGTCCTCCGCACATGTCACTTTGCCTGTGGACTATGCGAGACTGCCGCTGATGGCGCGTGAGGATCGGCTCGGTGGTGTCTTGCAAGGGCATCGCGAAATTGAATTGAAAAAGGGCCAGATCATCGAAGTGCGTACCTCGCCGCTGGCGGGCGGCGGCTTTGTGAAAACACTCAATGATGTTTCCAAGCGCCGTCTTGATCAGGATGCATTGCGTGAAGCGCGTGACCGGGCAGAAATGGCCAGCCGCGCGCGCACAGCTTTTCTGGCGACCATGAGTCATGAAATCCGCACACCTCTGAGCGGCATTGTCAGCATGGCCGATCTTCTGGCGACCACGCCGCTTGATCAGGTGCAGCGCCGTTATGTTGAAATCACCCGTGATTCAGCCGAGCATTTGTTGGAATTGCTCAGTGATGTTCTCGATGTCACCAAGCTCGATGCGCCGCAAGTGCAACTGGAATCGATCCCGTTTGATCTCATGCGCCACTTGCGTTCCGTGCTCGATATTCTATCGCCCAAAGCCCATGAAAAGGGTCTGCCGATTGGCTGCGTCATTGCCTCTGATGTGCCACGCAGCTTGACGGGCGATCCCGGACGTTTGCGCCAGGTGCTGATCAACCTCATCGGCA
>CANGRU010000293.1 GCA_947456315.1 Beijerinckiaceae bacterium
ACCGGGCTTTTTCGTCTCTGTTGGCCCTCCAAAGGCTGGCGTACCGAAGAGGCTTGTCTTTCTTGCCGCACGTGCGGACGGGAGCTCATCCCATCCAATCGATGGCCACTGATCCCTTGGACAGCATCATGCTGGTCTGGGGTGGACGTGTCCTACGGCGCAGCACCCGACCGGTGTTTGTCTGGCTGAAATGGTTCAGTCTGGCGGCACAGGTCACGGATGGTTGCCGATTCCGCTTCCGCGTCTCCAACGCGCGGGGAGGGTCGTTGCCATCCACGAAGTCAACTCGTATCGGCGCGCCAACAGTTGCGCGCCCTTCGAAGGGATGCCGCGATGACCGACCGTATTATGGATTTCCTGCGCGACCGACGCGAAAAGGGACAGGATGACGGACCGTGCATGGTCCTCGACCTCAATGTCGTGCGCGAAAATTACAATGCCTTCGCCAAGGCATTGCCGGACACGCGCGTTTTTTATGCCGTCAAGGCCAACCATTCTCCGGATGTGCTGAAGCTGCTTGCAGCGCTCGGCTCCTGCTTCGACACGGCCTCCGTGGTCGAAATCCAGCAGGCTTTGGCCGCTGGCGCGACGCCCGACCGCGTGTCCTTCGGCAACACCATCAAGAAAGAGCGCGACATCGAGCGCGCTTATGAGCTCGGCATCCGTCTCTTTGCAGTCGATTGCGAAGCCGAAGTCGAAAAGATTGCCCGCGCTGCGCCCGGTTCGCGCGTGTTCTGCCGTATCCTCTGCGATGGTGCGGGCGCTGAATGGCCGCTGTCGCGCAAATTCGGTTGCGTGCCGGAAATGGCTGGCCGCGTGCTCGAACACGCGCATCGCCTTGGCCTCGTAGCCTATGGCCTGTCGTTCCATGTCGGCTCGCAGCAGCGTAATCCACGCATGTGGGATGCGGCTTTGGCGTCTTCGGCTGACATTTTCCGCGATCTCGCAGAGCGCGGCATTCATCTGTCGATGGTCAATCTCGGCGGCGGCTTCCCGACCAAATATCTGAAGGACGTGCCGGCGGTGAAAGCCTATGGCCAGTCGATCTTCAAGTCGTTGCGCAAGCATTTCGGCAACGCCATTCCTGAAACCATTATCGAGCCGGGCCGCGGCATGGTCGGCAATGCCGGCGTGATCGAAGCCGAAGTCGTGCTGATTTCCAAGAAGTCGGATGATGACACGGTGAAGTGGGTCTATCTCGACATCGGCAAGTTCAATGGTCTGGCCGAGACGATGGATGAAATGATCCGCTATCCGATCCGCACCGCTTATGATGGTGACGAGCTGGAGCCCTGCGTGCTCGCGGGCCCGACCTGTGACTCGGTCGACGTGTTGTATGAGAAGGACCCCTATCTCCTTCCTGTCAGCCTCGAGATCGGTGCGAAAGTGCTGATCGAGGGAACCGGCGCTTACACGACCACCTATTCGGCGGTCGAGTTCAACGGCTTCCCGCCACTCAAATCCTACGTGATCTGAATCTTTCTCGTCATTGCGAGAATCAAAGCGACGAAGCAATCCAGCCGGATTGCTTCGTTTCTTTCGTAATGGCGCCCTTTTGTCTGGAGTAATGCAAATGTCGAACTGGCCCGTGCATGGCACGATTACTGGTCCCATCGTCATGATCGGCTTTGGCTCGATTGGTCGCGGCACGCTGCCGCTCATCGAGCGCCATTTCAAATTCGACAAGAAGCGCTTCACGGTGATCGATCCCGATGATGCGGGTCGCAGCCTGTGTGATGAACGCCGCATCCGCTTCATCAAGGACAGCGTGCGCGAAGACAATTATGTCGAGCTGCTGAAGCCGCTGCTCACCGAAGGCAAGGGTCAGGCCTTTGTCGTCAATCTGTCGGTGGAAGTGTCATCAACCGCGATCATGAAATTGTGCCACGAGATTGGCGCGCTCTACATTGATACAGTGGCCGAGCCCTGGAAGGGTTTTTACACCGACACATCGCTGTCGGTGTCGCAGCGCTCCAATTATGCTTTGCGCGAAGTCGTGCTTGATCTGCGCGATGATTTGCCGACCGGCCCGACCGCCGTGTCGTGCTGTGGTGCAAACCCCGGCATGGTGTCGTGGTTTGTGAAACAGGCTTTGCTCAATGTCGCGGCTGATTGCGGTATTGATATGCCCGAGCCCCGCAACCGCGAAGAATGGGCACGTCTGGCGCAGAAGACCGGCGTCAAAGGCATTCACATTGCCGAGCGTGATACGCAGCGTGCGCGTGACCCCAAGCCAATGGGCGTTTTCGTCAACACCTGGTCGGTTGAAGGGTTCGTGTCGGAAGGCTTGCAGCCAGCGGAACTCGGCTGGGGCACGCATGAAAAGGCGCTGCCACCCGAAGGTCGCGAACATGATTTCGGCTCCAATGCCGCCATCTATCTGATGCGTCCGGGTGCGGGCACGAAAGTGCGTTCATGGACGCCGACCGCGCGTGCGCAGCATGCTTTCCTCGTCACGCATAATGAATCGATTTCGATTGCCGATTATCTGACTGTCTATGAAGGCGGCAAGGCGGCCTATCGTCCGACCTGCCACTATGCCTATCATCCGGCCAATGATGCCGTGCTCTCGCTGCATGAAATGGCGGGCTCCGGCTGGAAGCAGCAGGCGCAGTCGAAGATTCTGGATGAGACAGAAATCGTCGACGGCATTGATGAGCTCGGCGTGCTGCTCTACGGCCACAAGAAGAATGCCTATTGGTATGGCTCGCAGCTCTCGATTGAAGAGACGCGCCGCATTGCGCCTTATCAGAATGCCACAGGCCTTCAGGTGACAAGTGCTGTGCTGGCCGGCATGGTCTGGGCGCTGGAAAATCCCAATGCCGGTATTGTGGAGGCCGACGAAATCGACTTCCGCCGCTGCCTCGAAGTGCAGCGCCCCTATCTCGGGCCTGTGATCGGCGAATATACCAACTGGACCCCGCTCGATGATCGCGGCGTGCTCTTCCCTGAGGATGTCGATACCAGCGATCCTTGGCAGTTCAAGAATGTGATCGTGCGCTAAAGATTGAAAGGCCCGCCCCCAAGCGGGCCTTTCGTTTTTGGGTCGTCATTGCGAGCGAAGCGAAGCCGACGCGGCAATCCAGAGTCCCACGTGAGGCCTCTGGATTGCTTCGCT
>CANGRU010000294.1 GCA_947456315.1 Beijerinckiaceae bacterium
AAACGTGCCGGCATCGGGCGGCGTGAAAGCAATCTCTACGGTCTCGCCCGATGTGATGGGTTTTTGTGTGAGTGGTGCGCCGCCATCCATGTCATTGCGCAGTCGCACGCCGCGCCAATGCAGGGCGGTTGGTTCAGATCGCTCGTTTTTGACGCGCAAGCGAAATGTTTCGCCGCGTTTGGCTTTGAGCGGTGGCAGGGTGAGGGGCCCGTCTTGCAAAACAAGGTCTGGCACATCCTGCGCATGCAAACGCAACGGGACAAAGCCCGCACAAAATGCAGCTGACAGAAGTGTTCGCCTTGTGGGAGAGGGGTTTCTCACCATGATTGCTTCCGCACATAGGCGCGCAGAAAATCAATGAACAGCCGCGTCTTCAAGGGTAGATAGCGCGCATGCGGGTAGAGAATATAGATCGGCCGACGGGGCGCGCCATATTCGGGCAATAGCTCGACCAGTTTCCCGCTTTCGATTTCATCTTGAATGAAATAGGTGGGCAGAAGCGTCACGCCAATGCCAGCCAAAGCGGAGGCGCGCAAAGCAAAGACGGAATTGGTGAGCAAGGGGCCGGCGACTTTCACCGACACATCGCCATCGCGGCTGTGAAAACGCCAGACGGCATCTGGCGCAATCGAGCGATGCAGCAAACAGGTGTGGTTGGCGAGGTCTGCGGGATGTTCCGGTCGTCCGTGTTTTTCGAGATAGGCTGGAGAGGCCAGCGCAGGCCAGCGCACATCACCAAGCTTGGTCGAGATGATGCTCAAATCTTCGATCGGGCGCATCCACACCGCCAGATCATAGCCCTGCTCGATCAGTTCAAAAGGCGAGAAGCTTGTGTCTGTGGTGATCAGCGAAATCTTGATGTCTGGGTGCGCTATCGCAAACTCCGCCGCAACGGGTGCCAGATGCACATTGGCGAAGGCCATGGAGGCCAGAATTTTCAATGTGCCGCGTGGTTCCTCGCGCGAGCGCGCCAAAGAGTGCTCGGCTTCATCAAATGCCGCCAAGGTTGTCTGACAAAAGGCGAGATATTCCTGCCCGCTTTCCGTCAGCGACAAGTGCCGCGTGGTGCGATTGATCAAGCGCACACCCAAGTGATCTTCGAGCTGTTTCAGATGGGAGGAGGCCAGCGCGCGTGATGTGCCAAGCTCCTGGGCCGCCTTGGACAGGCTGCCGGTCTGGGCAATGCGCACAAACGTCTCGATGGCTTTGAGCCGGTCCATATCCAGTCCTCTCGAAGCGGCCTGCTCGGCGCGCTTGTCGACCTTCAATCTCCCCCGACTTCCGGTGATTGTCAAAAAATACTGATCAATCATGTCAGGAAAGAGTTCTTTCCGACTCCTTTTGTCCGGTTAACAATGAAGGTCTAGAGGAAACGCCCAAGGAGAGGACATCAATGTCCCTGTCGCTGCTTTCGCTTTCCCCCGCTTGCGGGGTGGAAGTCCGGGGTCTGGACCTGCGCCAGCCCTTGGATGCGGAAACAGTGAATGCGGTCCGGTAAGAATTTGACGAGAATATCGTCCTTGTCTTTCGTGAGCAGGAATTGACTGAACAGGATCAGCTCCGGGCTGCCGAGATATTCGGCAAGGTAGCCCTTCGCAAGAGACCGGTGAACGGTCCCGGGCCCGGAGGCGATTTTGACACCCCTTTCATGATGGTCACCAATATTGTCGAAAACGGCAAAGCCATCGGCGCCTTTGGCGATGGGGAAATGTGGTTCCACCACGACACAAGCTATTATCCAGAGCCTCACCGCGCGACGCTTCTCTATGCAATGAAGTTGACGAGCTGGGGCGGCGAGACCTGCTTCTCCAATATGTACAAAGCCTATGAGATGATTCCGCGCAGCCTGCGCGACCGTCTCGAAGGCAAAAAAGTGCTGCAAATGCACGATTACAAGCGCCGTGAGCGGTTGGACCTCGACACGGTCGATCTTTCAAAAATCCGCCATCACGAGCAGCCGATCTTTGTGACCCATCCCGCCACCGGCAAGAAGGCGCTTTATGTGAGCCGTCTCATGACTGCACGCATCGAAGGTTTCTCGCGCGCCGACAGCGAGGCCATTCTCGAAGATTTGTTCGACATTTCCGAAGATCCCTCCATCGTCTACGAGCACAAATGGGCGCTGGGCGACATGGTGATCTGGGATAATTGGTGCTCGATCCATGCGCGCAAGGATTTTCCACGCGAAGAGCCCCGCCTGATGCGCCGCCTGACCATTGAAGGGCAAGCGATGCAGTTTTGAGTTTCGTTCTGTCAGGGCAAATCCGGGAAACATCGGACCTGAGAGAACAAGCGCTCGGACCGTGGGGAGGCGGTCCGGGCGCTTTTTTATTGGGGCAGGGCCGTTCCAGCAGTTTTGGGGTGTTTGGGGCAGAAAGTGTTGGAAGGTCCCGCACTTTTTTGTCGCAATGGGCACGCACCATTGGTATAGAGCCCCACCCGAAGCAGTGAGCGGCCGGGATCCGTCCCTTGTGGAAGGAATATTCGCGGGCGTGGCGGAATTGGTAGACGCAGTGGATTTAGGTTCCACCGCCGAAAAGCGTGGGGGTTCGAGTCCCTCCGCCCGCACCAAAAAATGGCCTAACTCACGGATTTCGAAGAGTTTTTAATCGCGCACGGGGTCCCCCGTTCGCCGCCGTTGTAAGAAGGCAAGTTCAATGCAGGTGACCGAAACCCTGTCGCAGGGCCTGAAGCGCGAATATAAAGTGGTCTTCCCGGCCAAGGATCTGGCGACCCGCCTCGATGGCCAGCTCGCTGAGATGAAGGACAAGGTCCGCATCAACGGCTTCCGTCCGGGCAAAGTGCCGGCGGGCCATCTCAAGCGCCTCTATGGCCGTTCCGTTATGGCGGACGTCCTGCAGGCCGCGATCAATGAAGCCAATCGCAAGATCATCGAGGACAACAGCCTCAAGATCGCGATGGAGCCCAAGGTCGATTTCCCTGAGAACCAGGCCGAAGTCGAAGCCGCTCTCGAAGCCAAGGGCGATCTGGCCATTTCGGTGAAGATCGAAGTGATTCCGGATTTTGATGTCGGCTCTTTCGCTGACGTCGAGATCACGCGCTTCAAGTCAGATGTGCCGGAAGAAGAAATTCAGCAGACCATCGATCGCAT
>CANGRU010000295.1 GCA_947456315.1 Beijerinckiaceae bacterium
AAGCTCGACCGCTTTGCCCTCCGGCCCGTTTGATCCTGTCGCGCATCGCACCTTTGAAATCGGTCTGTGCGCTTGGGTGTCGGAACAAACCGGCGTGCCGCTCGGCTATGTCGAACAGCTCTACACATTTGGCGACCGTGGTCGACACGCGGAAGTGGGGGATCGTGATCCCCACGTTGTGTCGGTCGGCTATCTCGCGCTCACACGCACTGGCGAGATTGCGCAAGAAGCGCCCGATGCGACCTTTCGCAATTGGTATGTGTTCTTTCCTTGGGAAGATTGGCGCAATGGCCGCCCCGACATGCTCGACCGCCTGTTGCTGCCGCAACTGGACGCTTGGGCGGCGGCTGAAAACACCCCGCCTCCCGGACGCTTGTCGCGCCGCGAGCGGCTGAAACTTCTGTTTGGCACGGATGGCGGCCCGTTTGACGAGGAAAGCGTGCTGGAACGCTATGAGCTTGTCTACGAAGCAGGCCTTGTCGAAGAGGCGCATCGCGACGGCCATGCAGGGAATGGTTTGAAGCCGCTGATCATGGGCGAAACCATGCGCCATGATCACCGCCGCATTCTCGCCACCGCCATGGGCCGCTTGCGCGCCAAGATGAAATACCGGCCCGTCATTTTCGAGCTGATGCCAGAAACCTTCACGCTGACCGATTTGCAGCGCACGGTGGAAGCCATATCGGGGCGCCATGTGCACAAGCAGAATTTCCGCCGCTTGGTGGAAAGCTCGGCTGTTGTGGAAGCAACCGGCGAAATGAGCCATGCAACAGGCGGTCGCCCCGCCGCCCTCTTCCGCTTCCGCCGCGAGATTTTGCAAGAGCGACCGGCAGCCGGATTGCGGGTCGGCGCACGCACCTGAATCATGCTAGAGATGTTTTGAAGATTGAGGATGAGACCCGTGAGCGAGATCCCGAAAGACATTGCCAAACTCCCCTTCGAAGAGGCGTTGCGCCGCTTGGAGGAAATCGTTGCCCAGTTGGAAGGCGGCCAGGTGCCGCTCGAAAAAAGCATCGAGATTTACGAGACAGGCAACCATCTGCGCACGCATTGCGAAGCGCTGCTGAAAAATGCCGAAGCGCGGATCGAAAAGATCACACTGTCAACGAGTGGTGCTGTGAAGGGCACTGAGCCGCTGGACGTGGAGTGAGATTCTTCCCTCTCCCGTTTCACGGGAGAGGGTGTCATGCGCAGCATGACGGGTGAGGGTGAGTGCAGTTGAACCGCCCTCATCCGCCCTGCTCCGCAGGGCACCTTCTCCCGCTTGCGGGAGAAGGGCGCCCGTTACCCGCCGATCTTGGAAAAATCAGCCACCGTATGCACAGCACCGCGCAGTGCCGAGAGCAGGCGCAGGCGGTTGAGGCGTTTGCCGGCATCGGCATCATTCACGGTGACATCTTCAAAGAATTTATCGACCGGTGCGCGCAAGGCTGCGAGTGCTTTCATCGCGCCGCCGAAATCTTCCTTCGCCACACAAGCGGCAGCTTGCGCACTGGCAGATGATACGGCTGCGGCGAGCGCCTTTTCCGCATCGGGTGCATCGGCACTGCCAGCGTAAGCCGCATCGAAGGAGGCATCTTTCTCCTTCTTCTCTTCAGCCTTGAGAATATTGGCCGCGCGCTTGTAGCCTGCGAGCAGGTTCTTGCCGTCTTCGCTGTCGAGGAAAGCGGCGAGCGCTTCGACGCGTTTGACGATCATCAACAGATCATCCTGACCATCGAGCGCAAAGACCGCGTCAATGAGATCATGCCGCGCACCCTTGTCGCGCAGATAGACTTTCAGGCGATCCGCGAAGAAGGCGAGGAGATCAACACGCGCGCCGGCATTGGCGCCACCCGGCAATGAGGCTTGCGCACCAGCCACAACTGCGTCGAGGCGCAGGCGCAGATCGTTTTCCAAAACGATGCGGATCACACCCAGCGCGGCGCGGCGCAAAGCATAAGGGTCTTTCGAGCCGGTCGGCTTTTCATCAATCGCCCAGAAGCCCGCCAGCGTATCAAGCTTGTCTGCCAGTGCGACAGACAGCGCCACGGGGTCGGAGGGCACATAATCGCTCGGGCCTTGCGGCTTGTAATGCTCTTCAATCGCGGCTGCGACCGACGCGTCTTCGCCTTGGATCAGCGCATAGCGGCGGCCCATCAGGCCCTGCGTCTCGGGAAATTCGCCGACGACTTCTGTCATCAGATCGGCTTTGGCCAGTGTCGCGGCGCGTGCGGCTTTCGCTGCATCAGCCCCAACGAGCTTCGCCAGATGCTGTGCCAGCGCCACAATGCGCTCGACGCGGGCACCCTGTGTGCCGAGTTTTTCATGAAAGACGACATTCATCGCCTTCAGCTTTTCCAGACGCTGATCAAGCGGCTTGGCCGCCTTGTCCGCATAATCTGGCAGCGGCTTGCGGTCCGTCTCCCAGAAATAGAGCGCATCCGACAGACGCGCACGCACCACGCGGCCATTGCCGGCTGCAATCGCCTTGCCATTGTCGGTTGCGACAATGTTGGAGACGAGCAGGAATTTATTGGCGAGCGCGCCGTCTTTGGCATCGCGCTTTTTCAGCACGAAACATTTCTGGTTGGCACGGATCGTCGCGCGAATGACTTCGGCGGGAATGTCGAGGAAAGCCTCGTCAAATTCACCCATCAGCACGACAGGCCATTCGACCAGACCTGCGACTTCATTGAGCAGGCCTTCATCTTCGACCAGTTCGAGGCCTTGCGCGAAAGCCAGATCCTTCGCATCGGCCAGAATGATCTCCTTGCGGCGTGCGGGATCGAGAACGACTTTCGCCTTCTCCAGCGCGCTCACATAATCATCGAAGCGGCGCACTTTGATCGGGCCGGGGCTCAGGAAGCGATGGCCATAGGTGATGTCACCCGCCTTGATGCCATCGATTTCGAAAGGCACGACATCGGGATCTTCGGTTTCGGGCCCGAAGGTCGCGACGATGGAATGCATCGGGCGCACCCAGCGCAATGTGTCGGGCTTGGTCGAGGACACGCCCCAGCGCATCGACTTCGGCCAAGGGAAGTTTCTCAAAACGGCAGGCAGAACCTCGGCCAGCACATCAATGGTCGCGCCGCCTTTTTTCTCGACAATGGCGACCTAGAACTCGCCC
>CANGRU010000296.1 GCA_947456315.1 Beijerinckiaceae bacterium
TATGCAGCTCTTCTCGCATCTGGCCAATGTCGGCGACACGCGCTCGCTGGTCATTCATCCCGCGTCCACCACACATCGCCAGCTGACGGATGAGCAGAAGGCTGTGTCAGGTGCAGGCCCCGATGTGGTGCGCCTGTCGGTGGGTCTGGAAGACAAGAAAGATATTATCGCCGATCTCGAGCAGGCGCTGGCGGCTGCGGGCTGACGGCGCAAAGCGCCGTCATTGCGAGGAGCCGAAGGCGACGCGGAAAACCAGAGTCCTCACGTGTGGCTCTGGTTTGCTTCGCTTGCGCTCGCAATGACGAAGGTTAGCTGCTCTCGCTCACCCGCCGCGCGTGCACGACACACATGGCCAGCACGACCATCGCAAAAGCCTGATGCAAAAGAGCTGCGTGCAATTGCACAACGCTCAGCAGCGTCACAATGCCGATGACCGCCTGCGTCAGCACAAGTCCGGCAATGGCGCGT
The DNA here is from genome assembly GCA_947456315.1 of Beijerinckiaceae bacterium. Classification (GTDB taxonomy): domain Bacteria; phylum Pseudomonadota; class Alphaproteobacteria; order Rhizobiales; family Beijerinckiaceae; genus Terripilifer. The sequence continues at coordinate 469 of CANGRU010000296.1, forward strand.
GCGCGTTTGGCAGCTGATGTGCCCTTCGCGTGACGCATCACATCGACCACATGCAACAAGGCCAACGCAAAGAGCGCGTAAGCTGTCATGCGATGGTTGAACTGCACCGTTGTCACATTGTCGAGCAGATTGGCCCACCAGGGCGACAGACGTGCCAGATTTTCAAAGGGCGGAATGAAATGCCCGTCCATCAGCGGCCAAGTGTTGTAGGTGTAACCGGCGCGCAGACCTGCCACCAAACCGCCCAAGCCGATTTGCAGCAGCGTCAACACCACCAGAGCGATCGATGTGATGCGCAGGCGCGCCGAAGAGGCCCCGAACTGTTCCGCGGCCTTTGGTCGCAAACTGACGGCCAGCCAGAGCAAAAATGTAAACGTCAGCGAGGCCAGCAGCAGATGCACGGCGAGGCGTTCCTGCGCGACTTCGACACGGCCTGTGAGACCTGACTTCACCATCCACCAGCCAACGGCTCCTTGCAGTCCACCCAATGCGAGCAGACCAAGGCACTTCCATTTCAGCGTGCCTTGCAGGCGACCGGTGATCCAGAAAAAAGCGAGCGGCAAAGCGAAAGCCAGACCGATGATACGCCCGAGCAGACGGTGGCCCCATTCCCAGAAAAAAATGATCTTGAACTGGCCGACATCCATATTCGGAAAGAGCTGCGCATATTGCGGGATGGCTTTGTATTTCTCGAATTCCTCGAGCCATTGCGCGTCGCTGAGCGGCGGAATGACACCCGTCACCACTTTCCATTCCGTGATCGACAGGCCTGATTCCGTCAGGCGCGTGGCGCCGCCGACAATCACCATCAGGAAGACGAGGCCAGCCACCGCAAACAGCCACATGCGCACAGGGCGCATGGGATCGGAGCCCGCGTCAGGGGAAGACGAAAAATGGGCGGCAAGGGTCATCGGCTCTCTCAATGCATGATCAGAACCCGCATTGATCTTCGCGGGCTGCCGAGACATATAGCGGGGGGTATGGGCATGACAACGCTTCCGCCTGTCGCAACCCAAAAAGGACGCCACACCCTATGACGAGACGCACCCGCAAATTGATCGGCGCTTTTGTGATCGTCATATTCGTCGTGGTCTATGCGCTGGTCGCCATGGCTATGGCGCAAGCCCGCTTTGTCCAAGAGGCCTCGGGGCTCGTTCAGGGCTTGATCTATGCAGGCCTAGGCCTGTGCTGGATTATCCCGATCATGCCGTTGATCGCCTGGATGGAACGACCCGATCCAGATGGGGCTTAAGCCGCCAGCTCCTGCGCACGGCTGGCACCAAGGCGTGCCGCCAGCACATTTTGGGCGCCCGCTTCTTTGAGAGCCTGGCTCCAGTCGATCATGTCGGGCGAACCCGTCTGGCCCGCACAGCCAATGACAGCATGGTTGGCGACCGGCGCCAGAGACAGCGCCAAGGCCTGCGCTGCGTCGCGATCCTCATCGAGCACCGCCAGAACGACGAAATCATAAGTCTCGGCCAAAGCATCCATGGCGGCGGAGAGGCCCGCACCGGGCTCAACCCGTCCATGGCCCGGCGGCAGGATATGCAGACGCGAGCCCGACTCGCGATGAATGGCTTCCGAGAAAGAAGCTGTGCCGGCCACCAGATCAGACAGACCCAGACGACGACCCGAGCCCGCCCCGAAGATCACCAGAATGGCACGCCCTTCAAAGGCCAGCGCGCGGGCAAATTGCGAGGCGAAGGCGGCGCAATCGAGCCCGCCCAGCGGCGCTTCCTCACAAGGCACATGTGTGACCAGCACACGGCAGGCCTGTGCCGGACGATCGGATGCCGCAACATGAAGAACAAGACGCTCGATCTCATCGCCTGGACTCAGCGACGGTGCAGAGGTGGTCGAGGTCTGGGACGAAACATGCGTATCGTTCAGCGGCGGTGAGCCAACAGGCAGACGCGGCACTTCGCCAATCGCTCGCGGCAAAGCGAGATCCGATGGGTTTTGCAAAGGCTCTGCATTGCGGAACCTGCGGCCCATGTCGAACAGCCCCGACAGAAATGATCCGCGCTCACGGAATCCCTCCATGCGAGGCTCGGTGGCCCCGAATTCCATGGAATGTGACTGCGTTACGCGGCTCATGGCCCAACTCCCGACTCGATACAGCCAGTAGACGCCAACATGGTTAGGGGTCGGTTAACGCCGCGTGATGTGCGATCACGAGCTTGGCGATCAAAGGGGGCAATGCGGGATCATATTCTGATAGAGGTGTGAGCTACAAAGCCATCAGAACAATGATGTTTTAAGACCATCCGGTAATGCGCCCGCTCCTGCGTGGCGAGCCCATTATCTTGATGAATGACCGGAGCAACCGGATATGTCTTGCCCGCCCGCCATCGGCGCATTACGCCTCGGGGACAGTGACAGATTGGATCAGCCATGCCCGCATTTCTCAATATGACCAACCTCATTCTGACGATTCTGGCGGGCATGCTGGGCGCTTGCGGCGTGACGGCTGCTGCTGTCGCCGCCCATGGTGGCTATGGTGAGAACCTGCGCACGGCAGCCATTTTTGCCCTCATCCATGCGGCATTGGTCATTGCTTTGACGCGCGGCACAGCGACCCGCATGGGCACATTGGCTGCAGCGCTGACACTGACAGGTGCCCTGCTCTTTTGTGGCGACATCA
>CANGRU010000297.1 GCA_947456315.1 Beijerinckiaceae bacterium
GAAAAATCGAGTTTTGAAGAGCAAAATTGATCAAGGCACCTTCGCCATAGCCCTTCCCTTTTTGGATGATCAGGGCATCGTTTTGACGGTAGTGAATTTGTTCGACCTCGACATCCATCTGCTGAAGCAGTTGGACCTCTGCCTCATCGAGCAGCGTCTGGCCTGTCGCATCCGCACTGACAATTTTTTTGATACCGAACCCTGCCCAGAAAAAAACAGCGGCCTTCGCCGTCAATGTTCTTTTGGCAACATTGCTCATCTCCAACTTATGGACGCCCTCTGGTGGCTTTGTCGCTGTTGTGATCAGCACTAATGAACTTGCAGTGGCCAATGGTCTCACCCTCTCGATCTCATCGTCTTTGAACTGAACGATCCGACTGACTGGCCCGTGTCGTAAAAAAACCAAGCCCTGACAGATAAGTTGTTTGCAAGATTGCTAACACGGGCGCACAAAAACCAGAAGCCTCAGAACAAAGTACGATTGCCCTCACTTGGCGAGCGTTTATTGTCCTTTTCAACCTGCCCCTGATATCATATTTTCCATGCGAGACGCCCTTGGCTTCGTTGACCATAGGGCGCGGTCCTTTATAAGGCATCCTGTGACAACCGACTTGAAATCCCCCTCCACGAATTCGATCGTCAATATTGCGGCCTACCGCTTCGCGCCGTTGCAAGAGTTGCAAGGCCTGCGCACCGAGCTGCTGGCATTTTGTGGCGCGAAACATTTGCGCGGCACGATCCTGCTCAGCACCGAGGGGATCAATCTTTTTGTCGCTGGCGAGGCGGACGACATCGAGTCCCTTTTGACGCGCTTGCGCGCCATCCCCGGCCTTGAGCCGCTGACAGCCAAATATAGCTACACGGCCACGCAACCCTTCCGGCGCATGCTGGTGCGCATCAAGCGCGAGATCATTGCCTTTGGCGTGCCCGGCATTGACCCCGCCAAGCGCACCTCGCCCAAGCTTGCGCCTGCACAATTGAAGGCCTGGCTAGATGAGGGCCGCAAGATCACGTTGCTTGATACGCGCAACGATTATGAGGTGAAGCTCGGCACGTTCGAAAATGCGCTGCCGGCCGGCGTCGATCATTTTCGCGACTTTCCGGCCGCTGTTGCCAAACTGCCCGAGGAACTCAAAGACGAAACCATCGTCATGTTCTGCACGGGTGGCATCCGCTGCGAAAAAGCTGGCCCCTATATGGAGTCACAAGGCTTTCGCAATGTGCTGCAACTCGACGGCGGCATTCTGAAATATTTCGAGGAGTGTGGCGGCGCGCATTACAAAGGCGATTGCTTTGTCTTCGACCAGCGCGTGGGCGTCGACCCATCGCTGCACGTGTCCGATGCGGCCCAATGTTTTGCTTGCCTGTCACCGCTCACAGCCGACGAGCAGCGCGACCCGCGCTATGTGCTGGGCCAATCCTGCCCCTGGTGTTACCGCACGGATAGCGAGCAAGCCGCAGAGCTTCTGAAGAGCCGCAATAGCGCGATGCGTGCGGCGATGAACCCGCTGCCCGGCTCTGTGCCCACCGATGTGTTCCGTCCTTTGCGCGTGCCGCAGGAGTGCGAAGGCCTCACCGTGCTCGAAACCTTCTCCCGCTTGCTGGCGCATATGCCGCCCGAACATTGGGACGAGCAATGTTGCGCAGGCAATATTCTTGATACACAACATCAGGTGCTCGGCGCAGATGATATTGTGCATGCGGGTGACCGCTTGCTGCATCGCCATCCGCAAACCATCGAACCTGATGTGGCTGGCGACATCACGGTGCTTTATGAAGATGAGGCGCTGCTGGTGTTGAACAAGCCGGCTCCCCTGCCTATGCATGCAGGCGGACGCTACACGCGCAACACCTTGCAACATGCGCTCGAGACTGTTTACCGCCCGCAGAAAATCAGGCCGGCCCATAGGCTCGATGCCAACACCACCGGACTTGTGATTGCGGCGCGCAGCAATCATTTTGCGGGACGTTTGCAAAAGGCTTTTGCAGAGGGCCAAGTCGAGAAGATCTATCTGGTGCGTGTGCATGGTCATCCCGTCGAGGATGAGTTTGCCTGCGATGCACCGATCGGCAAAGAGGCCAGCGTGTCAGGCACACGCGAAGTCGATGCGCAGAATGGCGATGCAGCGACCACTTTGTTCAAAGTGATCGAGCGCTTCAAAGACGGAACGAGTCTGCTGGAAGCGCGACCCTTGACCGGGCGCACCAACCAGATCCGCATCCATTGCGCACATCTGGGCTTTGCTGTGGTGGGGGATGCCGCCTATCACCAAAGCGATGAAGCGCCGCGACTTACGAAAGACATTGATGAGCCGCCGCTGTGCCTGCATGCATGGCAGATCGGTTTTGCGCATCCAGCGAGTGGCGAGCATGTGACATTCACAGCGCCTGCGCCGGAGTGGGCGCTTTAACACCGTCATTGCGAGCGGAGCCTCACGTGGTGCTCTGGATTGCCGCGTCGCCTTCGGCTCCTCGCAATGACGGCGGAGTGGTTGCTGCCCTTGGATCGTCATTGCGAGCGAAGCGAAGCAATCCAGAAGGTCTCACGCGCGGCTTCTGGTTTGCTTCGTCGCTACGCTCCTCGCAAGGACGGACTTGGCAATGGCGAGCCTATTCCCACTCGATCGTGCCGGGCGGCTTGCTGGTCACATCATAAACCACGCGGTTGATGCCGCGCACTTCGTTGATGATGCGGGTCGCAGCGCGGCCCAAAAAGTTCATGTCATAGGGGAAGAAGTCGGCCGTCATGCCATCGACCGATGTCACGGCGCGAAGTGCGCAGACGTGATCATAGGTGCGGCCATCGCCCATAACGCCCACGGTGCGCACAGGCAGCAGCACGGCGAAGGCCTGCCAGATGTCGTCATACAATCCGGCCTTGCGGATCTCGTCGAGATAGATCGCATCGGCCTGGCGCAGGATGTCGAGTTTTTCTGGGCTGATCGCGCCCGGAATACGGATGGCGAGACCGGGGCCCGGGAACGGATGGCGGCCCACAAAAGCTTCGGGCAATCCAAGCTCGCGACCCAGTGCGCGCACTTCGTCTTTGAAGAGTTCGCGCAAAGGCTCGACCAGTTTCATCTTCATGCGCGCGGGCAGACC
>CANGRU010000298.1 GCA_947456315.1 Beijerinckiaceae bacterium
GGCCATTGGCCGCCGACCGGCACGGAAGTGTTCGATCCCTGGCACCTGCCGCTGCTCAACACGCTCATCCTGCTGACCTCGGGCACCACGGTGACCTGGGCGCATCATGCGATGCTGCACAATGATCGTGAAGGCGTGAAGAAGGGCCTGCTGCTCACCGTTCTGCTGGGCGCGCTCTTCACCTTCGTTCAGGCTTATGAATATTCGCACGCCGCCTTCGGCTTCAAAGGCTCGATCTACGGCGCGACTTTCTTCATGGCCACGGGCTTCCACGGCGCACATGTTCTCATCGGCACGATCTTCCTGCTGGTCTGCCTGATGCGCACCTTGTCCGGTCACTTCAACGCCAAGCAGCATCTGGGCTTTGAATTTGCCGCTTGGTACTGGCACTTCGTGGACGTGGTCTGGCTGTTCCTCTTTGCCGCCGTCTATGTCTGGGCGAGCCACGGAGCTTACGGCGGCGGCCACTAAGCCGCGGGCTGAATGTTTTGAGGGGCGGCCATGATGACCATGCGCCGCCCCTTTTCTGTTTCAGGGAGACACCATGTCAGACCGCGATCTCTATCCGCCGCAATCAGCTTATGACACCGGCCTCAAAGGCCTGTGCCCGCGTTGCGGCCAAGGTCATCTGTTTACAGGCTTCATCAATATCGCGCCCAAATGCGAGGCCTGCGGTCTGGATTTCGACTTCGCCGATGCGGGGGATGGACCTGCCGTTTTTGTCATTCTGTTGGCCGGCTTTATCGTGGTGGGCACAGCTCTCTATGTCGAAATCGAATATGAGCCGCCGATGTGGGTGCATATGGCGATCTTCTTGCCGATGGTGCTGGTCGTTGTGCTCGGCCTTTTGCGGCCGCTGAAAGGCCTGCTGGTCGCGCTGCAATATCGCAACAAGGCTGAACAGGGTCGCCTCGAAAAATGAGCCTACGTGCGGGTCAATGGCGTTTGCTGGTCGCGGGTGTTCTGGCACTCGCTGCTTTTGCGTTGCTGGTGTCGCTGGGCACTTGGCAGATGCGCCGTCTGGCTTGGAAAGAAGATCTGATCGCCAAGATCGAGGCGCGCGTTCATGCCGCCCCGCAAGCCCTGCCCAGCGAAGGCGAATGGCCAAGCCTCAAGCCCGACGATTATGAATATCGCCATGTCTCGGTGACGGGCGTTTTCGAGCATGACAAGGAAGCGCTGATCTTTCGCGCCTCCGGCCCCAATGAGGGCCTGTCGCAACCCGGCTATGTCGTGATGACGCCGCTGCGCTTGCCTACCGGCGCTCATATTCTGATCGCACGCGGCTTCGTGCCCGAGGCGTTCAAAGACCCGCAGAGCCGCCCCCAGGGGCAGATCCAGGGCGTTGTGACGCTCTCCGGCCTCATGCGCGCGCCCGAGGCCCGCAACGGCTTCACGCCCGCCGACACGCCCGAGAAAGGCCTCTGGTACACACGCGACCCTGCCGCCATGGCCACCTTTCTGAACCTGCCCCGCATCGCCCCCTTCTCGCTGGATGCGGATGCCACACCTGTGCCCGGCGGCTGGCCGAAGGCGGGGGTGACGGTGGTGAAAATCAGCAACGACCATCTGTCCTATGCGCTCACCTGGTACGGGCTGGCGGCGACGCTGGTGGGGCTGGTCGGTTTCGTGGTCTGGCGGAGCCGTAAAAGGCTGTGATGCGGGTTATGCCCGCAGGGTTTCTATGCTAGGGAAACGCCGTCATTGCACCACCATCGTCCTTGCGAGGAGCGCAGCGACGCGGCAATCCAAAAAGCCACAGGTGAGGCCCCTGGATTGCTTCGCTCACGCTCGCAATGACGGACAGTTTCGACAAACACTTGCGACAAACAGGACCAAACGTGAATTACCTCTCGACCCGCGGCGAAGCGCCGGTTCTCTCCTTCACGGAAGCCCTGTTGGCGGGCTTGGCGCGCGATGGCGGCCTCTATCTGCCGCAATCCTATCCGCAGCTCTCCAAGCCCGAGATCGCCAATTTTGCCGGCCTGCCCTATGCGGAAGTGGCCGAGAGCGTCATCGGGCCTTTCACCGGCAACGAAATCGGCGCGCATGATTTCACCCGCATGGTGCATGAGGCCTATGGCACATTCCGCCATGCTGCTGTGACGCCGCTCACACAGATTGGCGACAATCTGTTCATCCTCGAATTGTTCCATGGACCCACGCTCGCCTTCAAAGATGTGGCGATGCAATTGCTCGGTCGCATGATGGACCATGTGCTGAAAGCACAAAACCGCCGCGCCACCATCATCGGCGCCACTTCAGGCGATACAGGCGCGGCAGCAATCGAAGCTTTCCGCGGCTTGAGCCAAGTCGATGTGTTCATCATGTATCCGCACAATCGCGTGTCGGATGTGCAGCGCCGCCAGATGACAACCGTCGATGCCGACAATATTCACACCATCGCGCTCGAAGGCACCTTTGATGATTGCCAGAGCATTCTCAAAGGCCTGTTCAACAATCATGCGTTCCGCGATGGCATGGGCCTGTCAGGTGTGAACTCGATCAACTGGGCGCGTGTTGTCGCGCAGATCGTTTATTTCTTCACCAGCGCTGTGGCGCTGGGCGCTCCGCATCGTCCTGTGTCCTTCACTGTGCCCACCGGCAATTTCGGTGACATTCTGGCGGGCTATGTGGCCAAGCGCATGGGCCTGCCGGTCAATCGCCTTGTGGTTGCGACCAACGAGAATGACATTCTGGCGCGCACTTTGTCGGAGGGTGTCTATGAAGTGCGCGGCGTGCATGCCACGCAATCGCCTTCCATGGATATTCAGGTTTCCTCCAATTTCGAACGCCTGATGTTTGATGCCTGCGGTCGCGATGGCGCTAAAATCCGCGCGCTGATGGCAAGCCTGTCGCAATCGGGACGTTTCGAAATGCCCGCCGACATGTTGAAAAACATCACGGATGAATTCGACGCCTATCGCACCGGTGAAACCGGCACGATGAAGGAAATGGCGCGCGTGCTGAAAGAAACCGGCATGCTGATCGACCCGCATACAGCGGTCGGCGTGCATGCCGCACGCAAAGCGCTGGCGCATGATCCCTCCACACCCATGGTGGCACTGGCGACGGCCC
>CANGRU010000299.1 GCA_947456315.1 Beijerinckiaceae bacterium
GTCGATGAACTGGGCCGTATTGCAGTTGGGCCTGAAAGCGCAGGCTCTGTGCCCGGTCCTGCCTGCTACGCGCGCGGTGGCACGCGCCCCACAGTCACCGATTGCGATCTGTTGCTCGGAAAACTCGACCCTGATGCTTTTGCGGCAGGCTCGATGAAACTCGACACGCAGAAAGCGCGTGAAGCTGCTGAAGTGCATGTGGGGAAACCGGCCAGCATTTCCTGGGCTGATGCGGCGGGCGGTGTTTGCGAAATCGTCGATGAAAATATGGCCAATGCCACTCGCGTTCACGCGGCTGATGCTGGTGAAGAGCTGGAAAGCCGTGTGCTGATCGCCACCGGTGGTGCAGGGCCATTGCATGCAGCACGCATTGCCGAAAAGCTTGGCATCCAGACAGTGGTTGTGCCCAAAGCCGCAGGTGTGGGATCGGCCTTCGGTTTTCTCAAAGCCCCGATTGCTTATGAGGCCGTCTATTCGCAGATCATGCATCTGGCGAAGTTCAATGCTGCTTCTGCCAATCAGGTGTTTGCGCAATTGCGCAAAGAAGCCGAAGGCGTGGTGCGCATTGCATCGGCTGATCGCCCGTTGCGCGAGCGGCGCTTTGCCGACATGCGTTACAAAGGTCAGGGGCATGAGCTCGCTGTCGAAATCCCCGCGCGTCTTTATGAAGATGCTGACGGGCCGGCGCTGGCTGAACTGTTTGAAGCGCAATATCAGAAAAACTATGGTCGCCGGATTCCCAATCTGACCGTCGAGGCGCTCACCTGGACGCTGGTCCTCTCTGCTGTTGACGAGAGCGCACAGGCGATTGCACCAAGCGAGCCATCACGCACGCAGGCTGTCGCCATCCGCAAGACACGCGTCTTTGATGCGGAGGTCGGTGATTTCGTGGAAGCGCAAATCATCAGCCGCGAGGCGTCACCACCCGGAGCGGCCTTCCAGGGTCCAGCTCTTGTTGTCGAAGACCAGACGACGGTCTGGGTGCCCTCAAGCTTTAATGGACGTTTGTCCGCTGGCGGTCATGTCGTCTTGGAAAGGAAGGGCTAAGATGAGCTCGCAATTCCAGAAAATCCGCAATCAGGTCATGTGGGATCGTCTGATCTCGGTTGTCGAAGAACAAGCACGCACTTTGATGCGTGTGGCTTTCTCGACTGTTGTGCGCGAGGCCGGTGATTTGTCGGCAGGCGTGTTCAACACCAAGGGCGATCTGCTGGCCCAAGCTGTCACCGGTACGCCGGGCCATATCAATTCCATGGCGCGGTCCATCCGTGAGTTCCTGAAAGTCTTTCCGGCACAGACGATGAAAGCGGGTGACGTCTATATGACGAATGATCCCTGGCGCGGCACGGGGCATTTGTTCGATTTCACCGTTGTCACGCCGACTTTTCACAAGAGCAAGTTGGTCGCGATTTTCGCCTGTACGGCACATGTGGCTGACATTGGCGGTAATGGCCCCGATCCTCATTCGCGCGATGTGTTTGCCGAAGGCCTCTTCCTGCCGATCATGCCGCTGGTCCTGCAAGGCGAGATCAGCCAATGGCTGATGAAGCTTCTGTGCGCCAACAGCCGCGAGCCGGAAAAGCTCGAGGGTGACGTCTATGCGCTCATTGCCTCCAATGAAGCAGGCGGCAAGCAACTTTCCAGCATGATGGATGAATACAAGCTCGGCTCGCTCGATGATCTGAGCGATCACATTCTCTCGTCCAGCGACAAATCGATGCGTGAGGCCATTGCGCAATTGCCCAAGGGCAGCTGGTCGCACAAGGTCACGATTGATGGCTTTGCTGATCCGGTCGAGATTGCCGCCAAACTCACCATCGATGGCGAGAAAATCTACATCGATTTTGCAGGCACCTCGGGCGTGTCGAAATATGGCATCAACTGCCCGATTTGCTATACGGATGCCTATACGAGCTTTGGTATCAAATGCCTTGTCGCGCCCCGTCTTGCCAATAATGCCGCCGTGTTGGCGCGCATTGTTGTGACGGCGCCAGAGGGCACTATCGTCAATGCGCCATTTCCGGCGCCCGTCACAGCGCGTGCGCTCATTGGTCAGATGTTGCCCGATGTCGCCTTTGGCTGTTTTGAAAAAGCCATGCCCGGCCGCGCGCCTGCGGAAGGCACGGGGGCGAGCTGGAGCCTGCGCTTTGGTGCAGGGCCGGGTGTCACAGGCCCCGAGGCCAAGGGCACAAAATTTCTCTCGCAGAATTTTCAAAGCGGCGGCATGGGCGCGCATTGGAAACATGATGGCATTGCTGCCACACCCTATCCTTCAGGTGTGAAAGCCATTGCGATTGAAATCACCGAAGCTATGACGCCGCTCGTCTTCTGGCGCAAGGAATTGCGCCGCGATTCCGGTGGCGCTGGTTTTTATCGCGGCGGTCTCGGCCAGACGATTGAAGTGGGCTCGCGCGAGGATGCACCTTTCGCCATTTTTGCGCGGTTCCAGCGCGTGAAATATCCAGCCGCCGGTCGCGGTGGTGGCGCTGACGGTGCCGCTGGCACATTGAATCTTCGCTCAGGTGCGCCCATCCTGCCACGTGGCACGCAAGTCATTCCGACAGGCGAACGCTTGGTGGTCGAGATGCCCGGTGGCGGTGGTCTGGGTGATCCGCTGAAGCGCGATCCGCAAGCGGTGCAGCGCGATGTTGCCATGGGCTATGTGTCGCGCGACGCTGCACGCGATCTCTACAAAGTCATGCTGGATGCCAAGGGTGGCGTCGATGAAGCGGCCACACGCGCTGCGCGGGGAGCCTGAGCGATGTTGAAAGGGCAGGTTGCAATTGTCACAGGCGGCAGCGTGGGTCTTGGTCGCTCCATGGCGCTGGCGCTGGCGCAAAGGGGTGCATGCGTGACGATTGCTTCGCCGCAAACGCAATTGCTCGAAGAGGCTGCTGCCGAGATCAACAAAGCCTGCGGTGCGACACGCGCACTTGCGGTGACAGCCGATATCACCAAGCGCGATGATTGCGCGCGCGTGGTGGCGCAGACGCTTGCCACATTTGGGGATCTCTCCATTCTCATCAACAATGCGCGGCGCGAGCAGCGCGGGCCGGGTCTGCCGGTGGAGGGAAA
>CANGRU010000300.1 GCA_947456315.1 Beijerinckiaceae bacterium
ATGCGTCGCGCATCGAGCGGCGCCCCAGCAATCCGCTGTTTGATGATCCGGTGTTTCGTCGTTTCTTCGGCGAACAGCGACGCGGTGGGCAGACAGCGCAATCGCTGGGCTCGGGTGTGATTGTCGATGCCGGTGGTCTGGTCATCACCAATCATCATGTCATCGAAGGCATGACGAATGTGAAAGTCGCGCTCGCCGATCGCCGCGAATTTGATGCTGACATTGTGTTGCGCGATCCGCGCACAGATCTGGCTGTTTTGCGCATTCGCAATGGCGGCAATTTTCACGCGATGGAGATTGGCGATTCCGATGCGCTCGAAGTCGGCGATATTGTGCTTGCGCTCGGCAATCCGTTTGGTGTCGGCCAGACTGTGACGCAAGGCATTGTGTCTGCTTTGGCGCGCACGCAAGTGGGCATCACTGACTACGGATTTTTCATCCAGACCGATGCAGCCATCAACCCCGGCAATTCCGGCGGTGCTTTGGTGGATATGCAAGGCCAGTTGGTGGGCGTCAATTCGGCAATCTTCTCGCAGTCGGGCGGGTCGGTGGGCATCGGCTTTGCCATTCCCGTCAATATGGTGAAGCTCGTTGTCGCGGCCGCCAAGGGCGGTGTCACACAAGTGCGCCGTCCTTGGCTTGGCGCCACATTGCAAGCCGTGTCGAAAGACATTGCGGAATCGCTTGCCATGGATCGCCCTGCGGGCGCGCTCGTCTCAGAGGTCTTTGCCAATTCGCCAGCCTCGCAAGCTGGCCTTCAGCGCGGCGATGTCGTGACGCAGGTGGATGGCAAAGAGATTGATGATCCCGAAGGTCTTGGCTACCGCATGGGTGTGCGCCCGCTGGGCGGCAGTGTGAAGCTGACGGTGTTGCGCCGCGGGCGCGCCACCACGCTTGATGTGAAATTGGCACCAGCTCCCGAGACGCCGCCACGCGAAGAGGTCAAACTCACGGGCCGCAATCCTTTTGATGGTGCGAGTGCAGTGAATGTGTCGCCAGCCACACTCGAAGAGCTGTCGGTTGAAGGCGCGAAAGACGGCGTCATTCTGGCCGATGTGCCGCAGGGCTCGACCGCGGCCAATCTCGGTTTGCAAAAGGGCGATGTCATTCTTGCCGTCAACGACCGCAAGATCGAGCGCACAGCAGATCTGCGCGCGGCCACCAATGTCGGACGACAAGTTTATTGGAAGCTGACGATTTTCCGTGGCGGGCAGATCATCACGAGCGTGATAGGCGGGTAAGCTCGTCATGGCGAGCGGAGCGAAGCAATCAGGTCTCTACTCAAAATATTTTTCTGGATTGCCGCGTCGGCCCGTTGGGTCTTCTCGCAATGACGGTGGATAAGGCAGACAGGCATGAGCGATTTGTTCGAGACATCAGGCATGAGTGACAACGCGCCGCGTCCGCTTGCCGATCGCATGCGTCCGCAATCGCTGGGCGATGTGGCAGGCCAGGACCATCTTGTGGGGGCGGATGGCATTCTCACGCGCCTCATTCGCTCGGGCTCTTTGGGCTCGCTCGTATTCTGGGGGCCGCCGGGCACCGGCAAGACGACATTGGCGCGCTTGCTCGCGCATGAGACCGACCTCGAATTTGCGCAGATCTCGGCGATCTTCACCGGCGTGGCCGAACTCAAGAAAGTGTTCGAGGCCGCGCGCGAGCGCCGCCGCTTGGGGCGCGGCACTTTGCTGTTTGTCGACGAGATCCATCGCTTCAACCGCGCGCAGCAAGATTCCTTTCTGCCCGTCATGGAAGACGGCACCGTCACGTTGATCGGGGCGACGACAGAAAATCCGTCTTTCGAACTCAATGCCGCGCTTTTGTCGCGTGCGCGCGTGTTGACGTTTCGCTCACTGGAACCAGCAGCGCTCGAAAAAATGCTCGCCCGTGCAGAGTCCATCGAGGGGCGGACACTCCCGCTCGACGAGCCCGCGCGTGGCGCGCTGATCCGCATGGCCGATGGCGATGGCCGTGCCGTGCTGACCTTGGCCGAAGAAGTCTGGCGCTCGGCGGGCGAGGGCGAAGTGTTTGATGCCGCGCAACTGGCCGAGATCGTCCAGCGTCGCGCCCCCATCTATGACAAGGCGCAAGAGGGCCATTACAATCTGATCTCCGCGCTCCACAAAAGCGTGCGCGGCTCCGACCCTGATGCGGCGCTCTATTATCTGGCGCGCATGTTCGATGCGGGCGAGGACCCTCTGTTTCTGGCCCGCCGCGTGGTGCGCATGGCGGTGGAAGATATCGGCTTGGCCGACCCGCAAGCGCTGGTCATCGCCAATGCGGCCAAGGAGGCCTATGATTTTCTGGGCAGCCCCGAGGGCGAGCTGGCCATTGCCCAAGCCGTGATCTATGTGGCGACCGCCCCCAAATCCAATGCCGCCTATACGGCCTACAAGGCCGCCAGAGCGCTCGCCCAGACCCATGGCTCTCTCATGCCACCCAAGGTCATCCTCAACGGCCATACCAAGCTCATGAAGCAGGAGGGCTACGGGGATGGCTATGCCTATGACCACGACGAGCCGGAGGGCTTTTCGGGCCAGAATTACTGGCCTGACGCCTTGGGCCGCCAATCGCTCTATGAGCCGGTGGAGCGCGGCTTCGAGCGAGATATCCGCAAGCGTCTGGATTATTGGGCCAAGCTGCGCCGCGAGCGGGGGCGATAGAACTGGCCCCTGCTCGGGGGCTGGGCTATAAACGCCCCGTCATTGCGAGCGCAGCGAAGCAATCCAGAGGCCTCACGCAGGGCTTCTGGATTGCTTCGTCGCTTTGCTCCTCGCAATGACGGCTAGAAATCCAGACGAGCCCTTCACGTCCCATGCAGTCCTTTCTCATTGTTTTTCTTGGCGCCGGCCTTGGTGGTGCTTTGCGCCATGGTGTGAACATGGTCGCCATGCGTGTGGCGGAAGAGGGCTTTCCCTGGGGTACGCTGGTGATCAATGCGGCGGGCTCATTCACCATGGGTTTGCTGGCGGGCTTTTTTGCTTTCAAGGCAGGCGAGGGCGCGACACAAACTGTGCGGCTCTTTCTGATGACAGGCGTGCTGGGTGGTTTCACCACATTCTCAGC
>CANGRU010000301.1 GCA_947456315.1 Beijerinckiaceae bacterium
GCTCTGGAAGACCGTCAGATCAGCGCCGAAATTGGCGGATGCCAAATCTGCACGGCGCAAAATGGCCGATCTGGCCAGCGAGCCATGGCTGGCGCCGATGCTGGAGGCCAAGCCTTTTCGCGCCCTTCTGGAAGGGCTTGCTGATCATTCTCCCTATCTGTGGCGTCTGGCATCGGCTGATCCGCAGCGCTTGGCACGCTTGGTGGCAGATGCGCCTGATGCGGCCCTTGATGGCGTGCTGGCACAGGCCAAGGCGCGAGTGCGTGCGGCACAAGATGAAGCTCATGTGATGCAAGCCTTGCGCTCTGCCAAGCAAGACGCAGCTTTGGTCATTGCGATGGCAGATATTGGTGGGCTTTGGGATGTGATTGCGGTGACGCAGGCGCTATCGCGTTTTGCCGATGCGATGGTCTGCGATGCACTCGGCTTTCTACTGCGTGAGGCGGCAAACGACGGCAAGATCACCTTGTCGGATTTGGAAAATCCTGAAACGGGATGCGGTGTTGTTGTGCTGGCGCTTGGCAAGCATGGCGCGCGCGAGCTGAATTACTCCAGTGACATTGATCTGGTCGTTTTCTTTGATCCTGACTCGCCTGTCTTGCGGGATGGTGTTGAACCCGCCCCCTTTTATGTGCGCCTGACCAAAAATCTGTCGCGGCTGTTGCAGGAGCGCACGGCAGACGGCTATGTCTTGCGGGTTGATCTGCGTCTGAGGCCGGACCCGGGCTCTACGGCTGTCGCGATTTCACTGCCTGCTGCTTTTTCCTATTACGAAAATCTAGGCCAGAACTGGGAGCGTGCTGCGCTGATCAAAGCGCGTCCTGTGGCGGGCGATTTGCCTTTGGGATCGCGTTTTCTGGCTGATCTGGCGCCGTTTATCTGGCGCAAATATTTCGATTATGCCGCCATTGCCGATATTCATGCGATGAAGCGCCAGATTCATGCGGTGCGCGGGCACGCAGAAATCACGGTCGCGGGCCATGATGTGAAGCTCGGGCGCGGGGGTATTCGCGAGGTCGAGTTTTTTGTCCAGACCCAGCAATTGATTTTTGGTGGCAGGCGCATGCATTTGCGTGGCGCGCGCACACTCGACATGTTGAAAGAATTGTCAGCAGACGGTTGGGTGACAGCGGAAGCGGTGAAAGACCTCACCGAGGCTTATGCTTTTTTGCGCATGATCGAGCACCGCTTGCAAATGCTGGCAGACGAGCAGACGCAGCGCCTACCCTCTGATCCCGAGCAGCTGGAACGGTTTGCAAAGTTTTGTGGCTTTGCCAATTTGCCAAAATTCTCGGAGGCCCTGACGCATGAAATGCGCAAGGTTGAAGTCCATTATGCGCGCCTGTTTGAACATGCACAGGGGCTCGACACGCAATCTGGCTCTCTCGTCTTCACCGGTGTGACAGACGATCCCGAGACTTTGACCACATTGCAGAGCATGGGCTTTATGGATGCGGCCTTGGCCGTCGAGACCATCCGCGGTTGGCATTTCGGACGCAGGGCCGCCGTGCAGTCGCCGCGTGCACGCGAGGTTTTGACAGAGCTGGTGCCAGCCTTGCTGGAATCCTTTGCCGGCAGCGGTGATCCCGATTCCGCACTGGCCGCTTTTGATGCCGCGCTCGCTCGCATGCCGGCCGCTGTTGAGCTGTTCTCCATTCTGAAAAGCCATGCAGCGGTGCGGGATTTGTTTGCGGATGTGTTGGGTGGGGCGCCGCGTTTGGCGCACGTGGTGGCGCAGCGCCCCCATGTTCTGGATGCAGCGATTGATCCGGCTTCGCTGGCCTCTGCTTCTGATGAAAACACCTATGATGCGCGCGCACACAATATTATGCGGCCGCCCGAGCGGATGGAAGAGTTTCTCGATTCAGCGCGTGACATGTTGCTCGAGGAAAATTTCCTGATTGGTGTGCGCATGCTGTCGGGCATGATTGCGCCGGAAGTGGCCGGACCCGCTTATACCGCACTCGCCGCCAGCCTCATTCGCGCCTCACTGGCGCAAGTGGAAGCGGCATTTGCGCTTGAACATGGGCATGTGCCCGGCGGGCGTTGTGCGGTGATCGGCATGGGCAAACTCGGCTCGCGCGAAATGACGGCGACATCCGATCTCGATCTCGTGCTGATTTATGATTTTGATGAAGATGCGCCCCAATCTGATGGGGCCAAATCCCTGCATGCCGTTCAATATTACACGCGCCTCACACAGCGTCTTGTCTCGGCATTGACGGTCGCCACGCGCCGTGGGCAGCTCTACGATGTTGATATGCGCTTGCGCCCGTCAGGGGGCAAAGGCCCGCTGGCAACCCAGTGGAAAAGCTATGTGCATTATCAATGGCACGAGGCCGAGACATGGGAGCATATGGCGCTCACCCGCGCGCGGCCTGTGGCTGGCGATGACAGCTTGCGCGCCGAGATCACCCAGGGCGTTGCCGCCATTCTCGCGCAGCCGCGTGACCCGCTCACATTGCGCAAGGCTGTTTACGATATGCGTGCGCTGATCGCGCAGGAGAAGGGTGACGACCAGATCTGGGATCTGAAACTGGTGCGTGGCGGTTTGATGGATCTCGAATTTATCGCGCAATATCTGGCGTTGCGTCACGCGCATGACCATGCCGGAATGATCCATGTCGAGACGGCTGATCTTTTGCGCAGTGCGACATCTGCCGGTTATCTTGCAGCCGATCAGGGTGAAACATTGATGGCAGCCCACAGGCTTTATCTGACCTTGATGCAAATGTTCCGTCTGTCGACGGAGGGGAGTTTTGATCCCAAACTGATGGCGGCGGGTGTCTTGCGGCGCATTGCGGCGGCTGCCGATCTTCCGGATTTCCGATTGCTGGAAACCATGCTGGGCGAGACGCGTGCAGACGTGCGGCGTATTTTCGAGCAGGTTTTGGGTCGCGCCTGATCAGCTGGCGGCGCGCAGGTCCGCAGTTTGTGCTTTGGCCACATTGAGTGGCAGGCGGATGCGCACAATTGTGCCAGCCCCGAGGCTCGAGCGAATGGTCAGCGAGCCGCCGTGCAATTCAACCAGCGAGCGGGCAATGGCCAGACCCAGACCCGAGCC
>CANGRU010000302.1 GCA_947456315.1 Beijerinckiaceae bacterium
ACTCGTCATTTTCGATGTGGACGGCACGCTGGTCGACAGCCAGGATTTTATCGTCGAAGCGCAGACACGCGCTTTTGCGGCGCATGGCATGGTCGCGCCCTCACGCGACAAAATGCTCTCTATTGTCGGCCTGTCTCTCGTGCAGGCCTTTATCGAGCTGACGGGTGATGAAGAGAAAGCCGTGACTTTGGCGCAAGCCTATCGGGATGCGTGGCAGGTGATGCGGCTTGATCCCGCTTATGCCGATTCCCTTTATGCCGGCGCACGCGAGGCGGTGGAGCATCTGGCGCAGCGTGAAGATGTGCTGCTGGGGGTTGCCACCGGAAAATCCGTGAAAGGCGTGCATCACATGTTTGATGAGCACAGCTGGCACCAGCATTTTGTCACCGTGCAAACGTCTGACCATCACCCCTCCAAACCGCATCCCTCCATGATCCTTGCAGCACTCAGTGAGACGGGCATTGCACCTGTCGACACCGTGATGATTGGCGACACAACTTTTGATATGGAGATGGCGCGTGCCGCGGGCGTGCGCCGTATTGGTGTGACTTGGGGCTATCATGATGCCACGCGCCTCACGGCTGGTGGGGCCGAGCATCTGGTGGCAGATTATCCCGAGCTGATGGCTCTGCTGGCCTCCGGCCGCTGTTGGAATTGAACTCATGACCATGCGCGAAGATCTGTTCAAAGATTTGCTGCCCGTTCACGGCGAAGCCATCGATCCGGTCGAGATGGCGCGGCGCGATTTGAAGAAAGCTTTGCCCAAGCGGTTTTATACGCAAGCGCATTTCGATCTGCGCGAGGGTGCGCATGTGCTCCTGCTCGATGGCCGTCCGGCCCGCACACCGGGGCGCAAGTCCATCGCCTTGCCCACCGCCGCCAGCGCGCAATTGGTGGCTGATGAATGGCAGGCGCAGGTCGACATCATTGATCCGGCCACTATGCCGATCACCCGCATTGTCAATTCGGCACTCGATGGCGTGTCGCAAGAGATGGATGGCGTGCGTGCCGAAATTACGCGTTACGCTGGCTCTGATCTGGTTTGCTATCGCTCGTCCGAACCCGAAAGCCTGCAGCAAGCGCAGGCCCTGCATTGGGATCCGGTGCTGGCTTTTGCACGCGACAAACTTGGCGCAGATTTGGTTCTGGCCAATGGCATTACATTCGCGCAGCAATCCGATGAAGCCTTGGCGGCTGTGCGCCGCGCGGTGGATGCCATCGAGGGCGCGCTGCCGCTCGCTTGTGTGCATGTCATGACAACGCTGAGCGGGTCTGCCCTCATTGCTTTGGCTCTGGTGCAAGACCATCTTGATCTGCAAACCGCCTGGACAGCTGCGCATGTGGATGAAGATTTTCAGATGCGCATCTGGGGTGCCGATACGGAAGCACTGGCGCGTCGCGACAAGCGCTGGACCGAGATGAAAGCGGCGCATGATCTTTATCTGAGCGCAAAAGGCTGACGCAACGGATGCGTTTCTGACCTTTCGGCACGCCGTCCAAATGCAAACTATTTGTGATTTACGCAGCCTCTGCGCGTAAAAATTTATCTTTGCGCAATTTTTAGGCCCAATAATCCGGAGCATTGATTTTTTCTTTTTTCAGCTCTCGGATTTCCCATGCGCTCGATTTCCATCACGCAGAAGATGACATTTGCGGCCCTCGCCGTCCTCTTTCTGGTTGTTACCTCTTCAGGTGCCGGCATGTGGGTCGCGCTGAAATTGTCTGGCGGCCTTGATCGCGCCATGAGTTCAGCGCGTGTGTTACGCACCCATATGGGTGCCGACATGATGCATGACGCTCTGCGCGCCGATGTTTATGCGGCCTTGCTGTCGCATGATCCTGACATGGGCGTTTCGCTTGAAGATGTCGAAAAAGATTTCGCCGAACATCGCACCGAGTTTGAAAAGCAGATCGCTGACAATGAAAATGCGGATGTGTCCGAAGAGACGCGCCTGTTGTTTTCAAAAGTGCGTATTCCGCTGAAAGAATATATCCGCGGCGCTGCCGACATCATCAAGCTGGCCGGCACAGACCGGGAAGCCGCCAAGGACAAAATGGGCCGCTTTGGCGAATTGTTCAAAGAGCTTGAAGAGGCGATGGAGAAAGTCTCCGAATCCGTGTCGAAAGCGGATCAGGATGAGGCCGACTTGGCCAAAGGCAATGCTGTCATCGCCCGCTATCTGATGGGCGCATTGACGGTGCTGGGCATTATGTTTGCGGGCGCTTTGATCGCCTTTGCCCAGACCACCATCGTGTCGCCACTCACGCTGATCACCCGCGCATTGGATCGTCTGGCCAGCGGCGATCTCTCCACGCAAGTGCCGGCCGTCAAAACCGAAGACGAGATCGGGCGCATGACACGCGCATTGTCTGTCTTCAAGGACGAGATGCTGGGGCGCCAATCGGAAGTCGAAGCACGCAAGGCGCGCGATCAGGCCGATGCCGAACGTGCGCGATATGAGGCAGTTCAGCGTGCACAAGAGGAACAGCGCCGCGATGTGGTGGCAGCCTTGGGCGAGGGTCTGTCACAGCTCGCCTCCGGTAATTTGTCGGCGCGCATCAAGGATCATTTTCCGGATGAATATCGCAAGCTGAAAGATGATTTCAACGCGGCCATGGTCAGCCTTGAAGAAGTTGTGCGCGTCATTGCCCGTGCTGCAGAAGCCACCCGCAATGGCACGGGCGAGATTTCTTCCTCGACCGATGAATTGGCGCATCGCACCGGCTCACAAGCGGCCAGCCTCGAAGAAATGGTCGCCGCTTTGCAGGACATGACCGGCATGTTCCAGCGCACAGCCTCGGGCGCCTCACATGCGCGCCAATCGGTGACCAGTGTGCGGGCCGAAGCCGAAAGTAGCGGCGATGTGGTCAAGCGCGCGGTGGAAGCCATGGGTGCCATCCACAATTCTGCGGTGGAAGTCTCCAAAATCATTGGTGTGATCGACGAGATTGCCTTCCAGACATCCTTGCTCGCGCTCAATGCAGGTGTGGAAGCTGCGCGTGCGGGCGATGCGGGCAAGGGCTTTGCCGTGGTTGCACAAGAAGTGTGCGC
>CANGRU010000303.1 GCA_947456315.1 Beijerinckiaceae bacterium
CCACCAGCACAGAATGCTGCGCGACGGAGAAAATATGCGGACCGTGTGTCTGGCCATTCCAGCGCGCCACACGCGCCAGACCATGTGCAATATCTTCAATCTCGACATCCAGCGGCGAGGGATCGAGCAGATCAAGCCGCCGGCCCGAGAGCATGCGCTGCCAGGCGCGGGGTGGTTCCTTGCGGGGCGGCATTCAGATTTTCCTTTTGGCGAGTTTCAGGCATTTGGCGTGGCAATGGCAGCCCACCAGATGATCATTGATCATGCCCACGGCCTGCGCGAAAGCATAGATAATGGTTGGCCCGCAAAAATTGAAACCGCGTGCCTTGAGATCTTTGCTGATTGTCACGGTGAGCGGCGATTGTGTCTGCATATCGCCCATTTTGCGCAAATTGTTCTGGATCGGTTTGCCGTCAAAGAAATCCCACAGGTAATTGGAAAAGCCCTGTTGCTCCTGAATGTCCAACCAGACGCGTGCAGATTTGACCGTGCTTTCGATTTTGGCGCGGTTGCGCACAATGCCGGCGTCCGTCATCAGCTTGTCAATTTTGCGCGGCGTGTAGCGGGCGATTTTTTCCGGATTGAAACCATCGAATGCGGCGCGGAAATTGTCGCGCTTGCGCAAAATGGTGATCCACGACAGCCCCGCCTGAAACCCGTCCAGAATCAGCTTTTCAAACAAAGCGCGGTCATCCCATTCGGGCACGCCCCAATCCGTGTCGTGATAGGCGAGATAAAGCGCATCGTCGCCCGGCCACGGGCAGCGGTCGCGCCCGTCGGGGTAGGTCACATGGGTGCGTAGCGCTCGCTCGGTCATCGCTGCAATGTTACGTGCGCAAAGCCGCGCGCGAAAGGCCCGTCAGCTTTTGACCATGTGATCGGGGTGCAATTCCACAAGCGCTTCGCCGGTCACCAGCTGTTGGCCCGCCGAAACCGCCTCCTGCGCCTTGTCGGTGCGGATCAGGGCGAGGGCATGGCCCGAGGCCGCCACACTGCCCAGCGTGCCGATCGCGACATCGCCCAGCAGGATGGGCGTGCCGGCGGCGGGTGGCGTGCCACGCAGTGTCACCGGCACAATGCGCTTGCGCACACCGCCTCTGTGCTCCATGCGCGAGACGACCTCCTGGCCGACATAGCAGCCTTTTTTGAAATCGAGCCCATGGATCAAATCCATATCGGCATCATGGGGAAAAATATCGGCGAAGGGGAAATCGCGTCCCGCTTCCGGCACGCCGCAGATCACCCGATGGTCGTGATAATCGTTCGGCGTGGCGTCACCCGTGGCAGCTGGGCGCGCAACAAAGGCGCGTCGTCCCAGACCTGCATGGCGGGGATCATCAAAGACCAAACCGTCGAGCGGGGTGCCATCCCAGGCCGCCATCACAGCCAGATCCGTTGCCGCAATGGTGATCTTGGCGCGCAGCCGATACATGGCGAGCCGTTTGGCGAGCGCTTCCGATTGGCTGGCGGCGGTGTCGAGCAAAAAGCCTTCGGCATCTTCGGCGATCAGAAAATCAAACAGGATTTTGCCCTGCGGGGAGAGCAGCGCGCCAAAGCCGGCCTGTGCGGGGCTGACTGTGTCCATATTGCAGGTGACGAGCCTTTGCAGAAAGCCGCGCACATCTTCTCCGGCGATGCGCAACACGGCGCGATCGTCGAGACAGGTTGATGGCATGGCGCTGGCCTCCCGGGCTTTGGTGCTCCCTCCTTACTTAAGGCGGATGGGCGCACACGCAAGCGTGGATTGAGGCTTTAGTGGCGGTGGGTCAGGGAAAACTCGCCCGAGTGGATGCGCTCTGGCAGGGTTTTGGCAAAGGTCGCGGCCAGATCTTCGCCATGGATGGCGACCAGCTCCTGCAAAGCGGCAAAGAGCGCGGCATGGGCGAAATCTTCGCTTTCGACGCCCGCCATAATGGCCTCGGCGAAAGCATCCGTCACGAAGCCAAGGGCCTCGCGCCGGCTTTCGGCGGTTTCGGGGTCTTCCATGAGGGCGGCGAGAAGGGCGTTGTTCATCACGGGGCGGACATTAGCCGCTCCCGCCTGCCGCTGCGACATGTCTCTTATGAAAGGGTTAATGCAGGCGCGGGCGGGCCGCTTGTGTCTGCTTGTGCGCGGCCACAATGCCCGCAGCATTGGCCAGAATCTGGGGCAGATTGGCCGTTACGGGCCGCTCGCCCAGTTGCAACGGGTCCACCCAGGCCAGTTCCGGTGTCTCGTCGGAGGGCACGCCTTCGCCCTCGTTCCAGAGCGCAACAAATGTCACGACCACGAAATGGCGGCGCACTTTTTTGGCGTCATCGACATCGATGATTTGCACATGTCCGGCCATGCCGATGATCTGCGCGCGCACACCCGTCTCTTCGAACAATTCGCGCAAGGCCGCGTCTTCGATCTTCTCACCCAGTTCCACCACTCCACCGGGCAGAGAAAACATGCGCGCGGCGGGCGGATTTTTGCGCAAACCGAGCAAGACTTTTCCGTCGCGAAACACGGCTGTGCTCACAGCAAGAATAGGGCTCTGCGGATAAAGGCGGCTCACGGATACAGCCGCTCCTTGCGCCATGTGCCGTCTGGCGCATCACGATAAAAGGTCACGCGATCATGCAGACGGAAGGGGCGGTCATGCCAGAATTCAATCTGCACCGGCCGCACGCGATAGCCGTTCCAATGGGGCGGGCGTGGCACATCGCCAAGGCCGAAGCGCGCGGCTTCCCGCACCACGGCTTTTTCCAAAGCAAACCGCGTTTCCATCGGGCGTGATTGCTGGCTTGCCCAAGCGCCGATACGGCTGTCACGCGGACGCGAGGCGAAATAGGCATCGGCTTCTTGCGCGCTGACCATTTCGACGGGACCACGCACGCGCACTTGGCGGCGCAGTGACTTCCAATGGAAGATCAGCGCGGCTTTCATATTGTGCGAGAGCTCCGAGCCCTTGGCGCTTTCGCTGTTGGTATAAAACACGAAGCCAAGCGGCTCGAGGCCCTTCAGCAACACCATGCGCGCATCGGGCAGGCCATCCTTGTCGACGGTGGCCAGACACATGGC
>CANGRU010000304.1 GCA_947456315.1 Beijerinckiaceae bacterium
AGACAGGCCAGTTCGAGCGTCAGCGTCCGGCTTGAATCATCAGCTGATCGTCGCGCGTCAGTCTCGCATGAATGCGCACCATGAAGGCTGTACCAAATAGCGGCGTGAGCAGATTGACGATCGGCACGGCAACAAAGCCCGCGATCAACAGGCCGCAGAGAAAGATGTAAAAGCGATGGCGGCGGCGCAGATCATGCGTCTCCGCCAGTGAGCGAAAGCGCAAAGACGCGAGCTCAAAATATTCACGCCCCAGCAAATAAGCATTGGCCAGAAAGAACACGGCGATATTCACGCCCGGCAGCAGAAACACGACCAATGCAAAGGCGTTGACGAGCACAGAGACGAGCGCAAATTTTGTCGCCAGCCACATGGCCTGACCGGCAGGCAAGGCGCGGCCCTGCGTGCCGATATCTTTTTCAACCACATCCGCCAGATCATCGAGATAAAAACCTGCAACAAGCGAAGAGATCGGGGCGACGAAAAAAGCGAGCCCGATCATCAGCCCGAGGCCTGTGAGAAACGTCAGAATGCTGGCGAGCCAAGGATAGGGCACAGCAATATAATTGATGATCGCCTTGTCGAGCCCGATCCACATCAGCACCAGCAGTGCAAAGGTAAGACCCAGGCTCTTCCAGAGCACGGCGCGGAAAGGTGGTGTGAAGACCTGCGCAAGGGCAGCTGAAGCAGATGAAAACATATCAGGTGTTTTTCGGCTGTGTCGGTTGGATAATGCCGCGCGCACGCAATTGCGCCCAGACGTCTTCGGCCGTTTCAGCATAGCTGAACAAGGCAAGATCACGCTGTTCAATCATGCCGGATTCGACCAGCGCTTCGAAATTGATAATCGAGCGCCAATAGGCCTCATCAAACAAAACGACCGGAATATTGGTGGCCTTGCCTGTCTGATGCAGGGTGAGAACTTCAA
Source organism: Beijerinckiaceae bacterium (assembly GCA_947456315.1). Classification (GTDB taxonomy): domain Bacteria; phylum Pseudomonadota; class Alphaproteobacteria; order Rhizobiales; family Beijerinckiaceae; genus Terripilifer. The sequence goes on from CANGRU010000304.1 coordinate 926, forward strand.
ACAATTCGTCGAGCGTACCAAAGCCGCCCGGAAACACGACCAGTGCTTTGGCGCGCATCGCCAGATGCATTTTGCGCATGGCAAAATAATGGAAGCGGAAGGTCAGCTCCGGCGTTGTATAGGGGTTGGGCAATTGTTCGTGCGGCAGCGTGATGTTGAAGCCGATGGCGGGGGCGCCGGCATCATGTGCGCCACGGCAGGCTGCCTCCATAATGCCGGGGCCGCCACCTGTGGCAATCACATTGTCGCGGCCTGATCCGTTGCGTTCCAGCGCGCCGCCTTCCAGCGAACAGATTTTACCAAACTTGCGCGCTTCCCCATACCAGCGTGCATGTTGCGGATTGCCATTGTCATGCACGCGCGCGCTGCCGAAGACGACGACGGTTGAATGCACGCCCCAGGCGCGCAAGGCCTGTTCGGCCTTTTCATATTCCAGCATGAAGCGCAGACCGCGCTGCGCATCGGCCAGAAGAAAATCCTGATCCAATGAGGCAAGCCGATAGGCGGAGGAAGCCAGCTGTGCGTCGAGATTGGGGTGTTGGTTGGGCGTATCAGTCATGATGTGCGCTCGATGACGATTGTCTGCACTGTTTCATCCTTCAGCCAAAGCCGCAGATTGTCGGACAGTCTGTTTGGCGTGTCCGGCATCTCCTCTTGGGCGAGCAGGATAAGAGTGCCGGCGTGGAAGGTAAAGCGCTGCGGATGAGTGATTAATGCAGGGCCTGCGTAAAGGCTTCCAGATTGTTGCGCATCATATCGAGATAGGTCGGCGCTTTGCCACCCGCAGGCGAGAGCGAATCCGAAAAGACAGGCGCGCCGATTTTGGCGCCTGTTTCATGCGCAATCTGGGTCATGAGACGCGGATCAGAAATATTTTCCAGAAAGACGGCCGGGATTTTGTCAGCCCGGATTTGGCGGATGATGCGCGCCACATCACGCGAGGAAACCTCCGCTTCCGTCGAAACACCCTGCGGGGCGATAAAACTCAATCCATAGGCTTTGGCAAAATAGCCGAAGGCATCGTGGCTTGTGATGACGCGGCGGCGCTCCGGCGCAATCTGCGCCAGCTTTGTGCGGATGTCGGCATCAAGCCGGTCGAGCTCGGAGCGATAGGCGTCGCCGCGCGTTTGATAAAATAGCTTGCCTTCGGGGTCTGCTGCGCTCAAGGCCTCGACAATATTGGCAATATAGATTTTGGCATTGGCAACATCTTGCCAGGCATGTGGATCGCGTCCGATCACCTGCACGCCTTTGGACAAAGTGATGACCGTGGCTTTGCTGCCTGATGCTTGCACAAGGCGTGGCAACCAGCCTTCAAGCCCGAGCCCGTTGATGAAGACAAGTCTGGCTTGCGCCATGCGGCGTGCATCATTGGGTGTGGGCTGGAATGTATGTGCGTCGCCGCCGGCTGCAACAAGCGTCACGACATTGACGCGCGTGCCACCAACCTGCTGCACGAGATCGCCCAGAATCGACATGCTCGCAATCGTCTCGAGTTTCTCCTGCGCCAGAGCCAGAACCGGCATCAGGACAAGAGCGACTGAGAGGGCGAGCCGTTTCATCATGGATCAGGCTTCCAGATGTTTGCGCGGGAGCAGTTTCAGAAGCAGACCGCCGTGCGGTCCAATCGCCAGTGACAGCAACCACAATAGGCCGGCAACAAGAATAATCGCAGGGCCCGAGGGCAGACCTGTGTGAAAGGACAGGATCAAACCGCTCAGGCTCGAGATCAGCCCGATCAAGGTTGCGGCGATGATGATGCCGGTGAGTTCAATCGCCCAGAAACGCGCGGCAATGGCGGGCAACATCATCATACCAACCGAGAGTAGTGTGCCCAGTGCATTGAAGCCTGACACAAGTGTCGTCACGACAAGCGCCAGAAAAACGAGATGCGCAGGCCCGCCTGCGCGACTGACCGAGCGCAGGAATGAAGGATCAACACATTCCATCACAAGCGGTCGGAAGATGAATGCCAGCACCAGCAGCGTGCCTGTGCTCATAGCCGCCAGCAGCATCATGGCAGCATCATCCAGCGCGAGAATGGAGCCGAAGAGCACGCGCAGCAGATCGACATTCGATCCTTTGAGCGAAACAATGGTCACGCCCAGCGCCAGTG
>CANGRU010000305.1 GCA_947456315.1 Beijerinckiaceae bacterium
ACTGCCTGTGACATGAACAGTATCACCATCCCGGATGGTGCCACCCAGAATGCGCTCAGCCAAAGGATCCTGAACCGCTTTCTGGATCACGCGCTTCAAGGGACGTGCGCCATAAGCCGGATCATAGCCACGCTGGGCCAGCCATTCACGACCTGACTCATCCAGCTCGATGTCAATCTTGCGCTCCTCCAGAAGCCGCGCGAGACGTGCCATCTGGATATCAACAATGGCGCCCATATCGACACGTTGCAGGCGATGGAAAAGAACAATCTCGTCAACGCGGTTGAGAAACTCGGGACGGAAGTGGCCACGCACAACTGTCATGACGTCATCCTGAACAGCGCTTGAATCTTCGCCTTCCGGCTGGTTCACCAAATATTCTGAACCCAGATTCGACGTCATGATGATCAGCACATTGCGAAAGTCGACCGTACGTCCCTGACCATCGGTCAGGCGTCCGTCATCAAGCACCTGCAAGAGGATGTTGAAGACGTCGGGATGTGCCTTTTCGATCTCGTCGAAGAGGACAACCTGATAAGGCCGCCGCCGCACGGCTTCTGTCAGCGCGCCACCTTCTTCATAGCCGACATAGCCAGGAGGGGCGCCGATCAACCGCGAGACAGAATGCTTTTCCATATATTCAGACATGTCGAGACGAACCATGGCTGTCTCGTCATCGAACAGGAATGATGCCAGAGCCTTGGTCAGTTCTGTTTTGCCGACACCCGTGGGGCCTAAGAACATGAAAGAACCAATCGGTCGATTGGGATCTTGCAGACCCGCACGCGCACGCCGCACAGCGGTTGAAACGGAATGAACCGCTTCACGTTGGCCGACCACGCGCTTGGCAAGGCTTTCTTCCATTTTAAGAAGCTTGTCGCGCTCGCCCTCAAGCATTTTGTCGACAGGCACACCTGTCCAGCGCGAGACCACCTGTGCGATGTGATCTGCCGAGACTTCTTCCTCGAGGAGTGCCGGACCGGAATTGGCTTCTCGCTCGCCGAGTTTTTTCTCGAGCTCGGGAATGACCCCATAGGTCAATTCACCTGCGCGCTGATATTCACCCCGCCGTTGGGCCTGGGCAAGTTCTGTGCGTGCTGTTTCAAGCTGCTCTTTCAGCTTTTGTGCATCACCGAGCTTGTCCTTTTCCGCTCTCCAGCGTGTGGTCAGGGCAGCAGACTTCTCTTCGACATCAGCCAATTCCATTTCGAGCTTGGCCAAGCGATCCCGTGAAGCCGCATCGGTTTCTTTGCGTAGTGCTTCCTGCTCGATGCGAAGCTGGATGATACGACGATCCAGTTCATCCAGTTCTTCCGGCTTGGAATCAACCTGCATGCGCAAGCGGGAGGAGGCTTCATCTACAAGATCGATCGCCTTATCGGGCAGAAAACGATCTGCAATATAACGGTTTGACAAAGTGGCAGCTGCGACAATGGCTGAATCGGTGATCCGCACGCCATGATGCAGTTCATACTTTTCTTTCAAGCCGCGCAGGATCGAGATCGTGTCTTCGACCGATGGCTCGCTGACGAAAACAGGTTGGAAGCGACGAGCAAGTGCGGCGTCTTTTTCGACATGCTTGCGATATTCATCAAGCGTTGTGGCGCCCACGCAATGCAATTCACCACGCGCCAAAGCAGGCTTCAGAAGGTTTGACGCATCCATGGCTCCATCGGATTTGCCCGCCCCGACCAGCGTGTGCATTTCGTCGATGAAGAGAATAATGCCGCCAGCTGCAGCCGTGACTTCATTCAGAACAGCCTTGAGGCGTTCTTCAAACTCACCCCGATATTTGGCGCCCGCAATCAGCGAGCCCATGTCGAGGGCAAGTAACTTTTTCTCTTTCAGGCTTTCTGGCACGTCCCCATTGATGATGCGTAACGCCAGTCCTTCAACAATGGCTGTCTTGCCAACGCCAGGCTCACCAATGAGCACAGGATTGTTTTTGGTGCGGCGTGACAGAACCTGAATGGTTCTGCGAATTTCTTCATCACGACCAATGACCGGATCAAGCTTGCCGTTGCGGGCTGCCTCTGTCAGGTCGCGGGCATATTTCTTGAGCGCATCATAAGCGTTTTCTGCCGTGGCATTGTCAGCTGTGCGGCCTTTACGCAAATCTTCAATAGCATGATTGAGTGTTTGCGGTGTGACACCGGCAACGCCGAGAATCTTGCCAGCATCGCTCGATTTTTCTGCTGCAATCGCCAGCAAGAGGCGCTCGACGGTGACGTAACTGTCGCCGGCCTTCTCTGCGAGTTTTTCAGCCGAATCGAAAATACGTGCTGTGGTCGGTGACAGATAAAGCTGTCCGGCACCCGAACCTTCTACTTTCGGCATTTTGTTGAGGGCCAGCTCTGTCTGAACCAAAGCTTCACGGGAGCGCCCGCCCGCTTTGTCGATCAGACCTGCAGCTAGTCCTTCTTCGTCATCGAGCAAAACTTTTAAAAGATGCTCGGGCGTGAATTGCTGGTGTCCCTCGCGCAAAGCAAGTGATTGGGCCGATTGCACGAAGCCACGGGCGCGTTCTGTATATTTTTCGATGTTCATCTCTTACTCCTCAACCGCGGCAGTCACCCCGAAGCGATGCTGCAACGTCGAACTCAAGGGCTCCTGACGGCAACCCCTGCTCGAATATGTAGGAAGGCGTGAGCCGCCATATAAGAGGAGCAATCAATCTTTCTTTGCCCTGATCCAGATCGGGACGGGCCAAAGAAAAAGGGGCCCGCAGGCCCCTTCAATTCTCATTCCGCTGTTGACGGTTCGCCGCGCGGGACATTGTCGCCCTCTTCGCCGGTGCGCCGGCGCCGACGCCGTGGACGAAGGTGAAAGCCGACGCCCTCGCCCTCATTCATGTCATGGGCAGCATTGGGCTGGTCGCCGTGAACCGCGGGAGCATCGTCACTGGTTGGAATGCGGACTGGTGCGGTGATGAAGGCGGGAAGGCCAGCATCGGGCTGCACTTCGCTTTCAAAGCGCGGCTGCTGGAATTGCGGACGCTCCGGGCGCTGCCCGCGATTTGGATTGTTGTGGCGGCCC
>CANGRU010000306.1 GCA_947456315.1 Beijerinckiaceae bacterium
GAGGGCGGGATGATCTGCGCGAGTGTGCCGGAGGCAGCAATCACGCCCGAGGCCAAGCGGCGATCATAGCCATAGCGCAACATGATCGGCAGCGAGATCAGGCCCATGGAAATCACGGAGGCTGCAACAACGCCCGTGGTCGCAGCCAGCAGTGCGCCGACGAAAATCACCGCATAGGCCAGACCACCACGTACGGGACCAAACAATTGGCCAATCGTGTCGAGCAAATCTTCCGCCATGCCGGAGCGCTCGAGAATGAGGCCCATGAAGGTGAAGAAGGGAATCGCGAGTAGGGTCTCATTGTTCATCACGCCGAAGATGCGCTCGGGCATGGCGTTGAGCAGAGACCAGGAAAGATTGATCGAGCCTCCCGAGAGCGGTGCGAGTTCGACACCGACCACGAAGAAAACGAGACCTACGGCTGCCAGTGAAAAAGCAACCGGATAGCCAATCAGCAGAAAGGCAACAAGGCAGACGAACATGATCGGGGCCATGTTCTGGGCGATGAAAGCAGCCATGGGGATGATCCTGTCAGGTTCTTATTCGACGGTGCCATGCGCATTGGCCGAGGGGCCATGCGGGTCTTCGATCAATCCTTTGATCACAGCGACACGCTTGATCAGTTCGGAGATCGACTGCACGAAGAGAATGGTGAAGCCGAGCGGCACAAGAAGTTTGGCGGGCCAGACGATCAGGCCACCCGCGCTCGATGAAATCTCTGCTTGCGCAAAAGAGCGCAGGAAGAAAGGCCAGCCCAGCCACATGATGACGATGCACAGCGGCATCAGAAAAAACAGATGGCCCGCAACATCGATCCAGTCGCGGGTGCTTTTCGACAGGCGCGAGGACAGGATGTCGATGCGGATATGCTCATTGGCTTTGAATGTATAGGCCGCGCCCAACAGCACGACGGCGCCAAACAAATACCATTGCAATTCAAGCCAGGCATTTGAACTGCGATTGAAAGAAAAGCGCACCAAGGCATTGACGGACGAGACAATGACAGCGGCCAGAATGAGCCAGCCTGTGGTGCGTCCCAAGCGCTCATTGAACGCATCAATCACGCGGCTGATCGCCAGCAGGGCCTTCATCAGAATTCCTCCACACGACATCTGTTTTTGGACGGGCGTTTGCCGCCTCGGTTCATGACAGGACTACCATTGTCACCAGAGGCCTGCCAGCGGCAGTCGATCATACTTTAGCGAGGCGTGCAGGAGCTTGGAAAACAGAGGCTTGGAAACAGAAGCTTGGAAAACTAGCCTCCGGCTTGTGCCTTGGCGCGCTGCGCCTCATCGCGCATGGCAAACAAGCCGGCGCCAATGACCAGAATTATGCCTGACATCGCAAGGGCATCTGGTGCCTCTGCCCAGACGATGACACCGATCAGCAAAGCCACCGGCACGCCTGCATAGCGGAACGGCGAGACGGCCGAGACTTCCGTGCCGCGAAACGACATGGTGATCAGCGATGTGGCCGCCAGAACAAAGAGGGCGGCGGCAACAATGAGCAGGGTCTCGAAGCCGGTGGGCCAGCGCCAGACATCGCCAGCCGCCAGACCAAACAGTCCACAACCCAGAATATTGGCGAGCGAGGCGGCCACAACGATCAGATAGGTCGGGATGTGGCGCGGCACGAGCCGGTTGGACAGATCGCGCCCCGTCACGAAGACGGCGGTCAGCACAGCCAGACTCATCGCCCAGGACAGGCCCGAGGCGTCGGGCTGCACAATCATGATGACGCCGGCAAAGCCGACCAGCACAGCGAGCCAGCGCGCCGGACCGACGCTCTCGCGTCCGGCCATGGCCGCATAGGCGGTGATCATCAGCGGTGTGGCTTGCAGAATGGCGGTGGCAAGCCCCAGCGGCATCAGCCGCAGCGCCTGCATATAGGTCACCACAACAGCGGCCTCGAGCAGACTGCGCAGCAGCACGGCGCGCGAGAAAATCTCTTTGAGTGTTGCGAAGCGATCCACACGCCACAGCAAAATCAAAGCCAGCGTGGTGGCAACCAGACCGCGCAAAATCACAGCCTCCGACACGGCCATATCTGCGACGAGATATTTCATCATCGCATCATTGATGGCGAAGGCGGTGGTCGCGCCGGTCATGGCGGCCATGCCGCGGCGGTTGAGGCGGGTTTGATCCATGAGATGTCTGCGATCAGCCGCCGGTGACGCTCATGTGCCGGCCAACGGCGGGCATCTGCGTCGTGCGGTCAATCACAAAGTCATGACCTTTGGGTTTTCTGGCAATGGCTTCTTCCATCGCACGCATCAGCAGCGTGTCGGATTCGGAGGCGCGCAAAGGTGTGCGCAGATCAGCCGCATCTTCCTGACCCAGACACATATAAAGCGTGCCTGTGCAGGTGACGCGCACGCGGTTGCACCCTTCACAAAAATTATGCGTTAGCGGCGTGATAAAGCCCAGCCGTCCACCGGTTTCTTTCACATTCACATAGCGCGCCGGACCGCCGGTGTTATAGTCGCTGTCTTGCAGCGTGAAATGATCGGTGAGATCGGCGCGCAATTGCGACAGGGGCAGATATTGATCGGCGCGTGCGCTTTCGATTTCGCCCAGCGGCATGACTTCGATAAAGGTCATGTCCATGCCACGCCCATGCGCCCAGCGGATCATCTCGGGGGCTTCGACATCATTGACGCCTTTGAGCGCCACAGCATTGATCTTGATGGACAGGCCCGCTTTCTGCGCGGCATCGATGCCCTCCATCACTTTGGTCAAGTCACCCCAGCGCGTGATGTCGCGGAATTTTTCGGCATCCAGAGTGTCGAGAGACACATTGATGCGCTTGACGCCGCAATCGGCGAGCTCTTGCGCATAGCGCGCCAGCTGCGAGCCATTGGTGGTGACAGTGATCTCTTCCAGCGCACCCGAGGCCAGATGGCGCGACAGGGAGCGGAACAAGGTCATGATGCCGCGACGCACCAGCGGCTCGCCCCCCGTGATGCGGATCTTTTGCGTGCCACGACGCACAAAGGTCGAGCAGAGCCGGTCCAGCTCTTCCAGTGACAGC
>CANGRU010000307.1 GCA_947456315.1 Beijerinckiaceae bacterium
GCTGGCTATCGACAATGAGCGGCGCATTCTCGATGGAATGGAAGCGCTGCTGTCTGGTTGGGGGTGCAAAGTTGTGACCGCTGCCAGCGAGCACGAAGCCGGCGGTATTCTGGCCCGACTTGGTATTTTGCCGGATGTGGTGATTGCCGATTACCACCTCGACGACACCAACGGGCTCCTCGTGATCGCTTCCTTGCGCGACAAGATTGATGCGAACCTGCCGGCCATTCTGCTGACTGCCGACCGCTCACCCGAAGTGCGCGACCGCGCAGCAGCGGGCGATATTCACGTGTTGCACAAACCGTTGAAGCCCGCCGTGCTGCGCTCGCTTCTGAGCAAGTGGCGCGCGAATATGGTTGCCAACTGATCAGGCTGCCACTTTGGCCGCAGCAAAGCGCCCGTAAAAGGTTTGTTGTGTGGCGGCCATATCGAGCAGAAGACCACAGGGCTTGAACCGATCGCCATATTTTTTGGCCAGATGATCGCAGAGCAGCACAAATTCGCTGACACCCATGCCATCAATATAGCTCAGCGTGCCGCCCGAAAAAGGCGCAAAGCCGAAGCCCAGAATAGAGCCCACATCCGCCTCGCGCGGATCTGTGATGACGCCTTCTTCCACAGTGCGGGCGGCTTCCAGCGCCTGCGTCACCAGAAAGCGTTGCTTCATCTCGGCAATATCGAGCGTATCCGGATTGAGCTTTACATTTTGCAGATCCGCCAATCCGGCCCACAGACGCTTGGTGCCTTTTTCGGGATAATCGTAAAAACCTTTGCCATTCTTGCGGCCCAGACGCCCATGCGTGTTGACCAAAGCATCCAGCAAATGCTCTTGCGCGGGATCAACCGCCGCCGCGCCCAGATCAGCTTTGGTAGCCTGCAAGATTTTCCATGCCAGATCGAGCGCCACTTCATCATTGAGCGCGAGGGGGCCGACCGGCATGCCCGCCATACGCGCGACATTTTCGACCATGGCCGGCGGCACACCTTCCATCAGCATGAGATGGCCTTCGCGGACATAGTTCAGCACGCAGCGGTTGGCATAAAACCCGCGTGAATCATTGACCACAATTGGCGTCTTTCGCAAAAGCCGCACGAAATCGAGTGCAGTGGCCAGCGCACGCTCGCCTGTCTCTTTGCCCTTGATCACTTCCACCAGCATCATCCGCTCGACAGGCGAGAAGAAATGGATGCCGACAAAATCAGCGGGGCGCGCAAAGTTTTTAGCCAGCGACGAGATCGGCAAAGTCGATGTGTTGGAGGCAAAGATCGCATCCGCCCGCATCGCGGCTTGCGCCTTGGCAATGGCTTGTGCCTTCACGGAGCGGTCTTCAAACACCGCCTCGATGACCAAATCGCAGTCCCCGAGTGACGCATAATCATCGCTGGGAAAAATATGGGCAAGCAAAGCCTCGCGCTCGGCGGTCTTGGCGCGGCCTTTGGCAATCTGATCGCTCATGAGCTTGTGCGAATGGGCCTTGCCGCGCTCCGCACCTTCAAGCGTCTGGTCAATCAGTACGACATCCATGCCGTTGAGCGCCGCCACATAGGCAATGCTGGCACCCATAAAGCCTGCGCCGATAATGCCGACCTTGCTGATTTTGGTCGGCCCCACGGATTTGGGACGCCGCGCGCCTTTGTTCAATTCGCCCATGGAAACAAACAGCGAGCGTATCATCGCGCGCGCTTCTTTCGTGCCCAGAATATGCGCGAACCAACGGCTCTCGACACGCAACGCCAGATCCATCGGCAATTGCAGACCTTCAAAGGCGGCCTGCAAAATGGCTTTGGCGGCGGGATAATTATCCTGTGTCTCGCGGCGATAAATCGCATTGGCGGCGGGCCAGACCATCATGCCCGCTGGCGAATAGACGCGACCAGAGGGCGGCTTGAATTTGGGATCATCCCACGGCGCCACACCTTTGTTGCCTGCAAGAATCCAGGCGCGCGCTTTGTCATGCAAGTCTGCGAGAGGTGCTACGTCATGCAAGAGCCCCATGCTCTTGGCTGCATTGGCGCGCAATTGCTCGCCCTTGAACAGCATTTGCAAAGCGTCCCCCGTCGGCATGAGCCGGATCACGCGCTGCGTGCCGCCTGCACCGGGAAAAAGTCCGACTTTGATTTCAGGCAGGCCGACGCGGGTTTTGGGATTGTCAGACGCAATGCGGTGATGACAGGCCAGCGCCAGTTCAAACGCGCCACCCAGACACACACCATTGATGGCGGCGACCCATGGCTTGCCGCTCACTTCCAATTCGCGATAGAGCAACGACAGACGGCGCGTGCCATCGAAAAACTCCTGACGGGCAATCTCTTCGCCCTTGGTGCGCGCGGTCTCGACATAGCGATGGCTGGAAGCCTCCAGCATGCCAAGATCGGCACCGCCCGAAAAACTGTCTTTGCCCGAGATGATCACACAGCCTTTGATATTGGCGTCTGATGTCACATGGCGGATGACCTGCTCCAGCTCATCCATCACCTGTTCGGTGATGACATTCATCGAGCGGCCGGGCATGTCCCACGTGAGGGTGGCAATGCCGTCGGCATCCGTATCGAAGCGGAATTGTGTCAGGTTCATTTTTGCCTCCCTCACACGCGTTCGATAATCGTGGCTGTGCCCATGCCGGCACCAATGCACAAAGTGATGAGCGCCGTTGATTTGCCACTGCGCTCCAATTCATCGAGCGCCGTGCCCAAGATCATCGCGCCTGTGGCCCCCAACGGATGGCCCAGTGCAATCGCGCCGCCATTCACATTGATCTTGGCGGGATCAAGATCAAACGCCTGCGCATAGCGCAGCACCACCGCGGCAAAAGCCTCGTTAACTTCAAACAGATCGATATCATCGAGCGACATGCCTGCGCGCTTCAGCAGCTTGCGTGTGACATCAACGGGTCCGGTGAGCATCAAAGCGGGCTCCGAGCCGATATTGGCAAAGGCACGAATGCGCGCGCGGGGTTTCAGACCTGCGGCTTTGCCAGCCGCCTCATTGCCGATCAGCACAGCCGCCGCACC